>JAPLYY010000075.1 GCA_026395315.1 Candidatus Shapirobacteria bacterium
ACCACTAACGGCATCAATAATGTTTTTACGGACTAAAAAATAGGCTCCGGTAAGCCAATCTTGAGGATGATCAGTCAGATAGTAACTATCATGGGTGTAGAAATCGGGAGTATGGGGATGAATTGGTTTGATAAGCCGGTTAATCAAAGGCAGATCGTCTAAACCGGAACACCAGGTGAAAGTGTTTAGAAGATTGGGAAAATAACCGCCGGAGGCTTGAATAGAATCGTCTTTATTTAATAATTGAGCGGTACAACCGGCACTTTCAGGGTGAGAGGAGAGCCAATCCAGAGATTGGCTGATGGCAGAGTGAAGAATTATGGTATCAGAATTTAAAAAAAGAAGATAGTTACCTTTAGCTATTTTAATAGCTTGGTTATTAGCTTTACTAAATCCAAGATTTACTTTATTTTCAATTAAGATAATTGTTTTATGAAGACTTTTTATGAGAGAGATGGAATTGTCTGTAGAGGCATTGTCGACAATAATTATTTCAAAAGGAGTGTTTTTTAAGCCTTTGTCTAAAAAAATTGATTTGAGACAATTGACGGTTAAATCGGCAGTATTGTAAGAAGGAATAATTATGGAAAGGATAGGATTATTCATTTACGAAGGAATCTTTTGTAAGCAATATATATACCGGCAATGCCAATTTCGATAGTGAAAAAAGTTAATAACCGGCAGGGAACGTCGGTAGAGAAAGTTTTTAGAGTAACTTTGGCTTTATATTCTTTACCTTTAAAAATCAACTTGTTTTGAATGCGTTTTTCCGGTTTGGTGAAAACATCATTTTCCCACTCATAACCATTAATGAAAAGGGATTCTTTGAAGGGGAGAATAAATTCTTCGAGATAATAGCTTTGGGTGGTGTCGCGGATAATAGTTTTAGCTTTTTCCGGAGGGTGGTTGAGAATTATGCGAAATAGTCCGGAATAATTGGCTTTATAGAAGTTAATAATTTCGGTGCGGCTAAGGTTGGTGTAATAGGCTGAGACATTTTTAAGTTGGATGGTATCTCCCGGTTCATCGGAACGGGCGGCATTAGTTAATTCTTTTAATTGAGGTGTCGGTGAAATTAAATAAAAAATAGCCAGGAGATTGAAAAGGAAGAATAGTAAAAAGAAAGTAATTTTGGCCATTCTATTGAAAAAGCATGGGACGGCCGAGTTGATAATGGGGATTGGTTAATTGACGGACGCTAATTTTTTGGGCCGGGATACCACCCCAAATTTCGAAGTCAGGGATATTTTTAGTGACAACGGCGCCGGCGGCAACAACGGCGCCTTTACCGATGGTGACTCCAGGAAGGATAATGGCCCGGGGACCAATAAAAACAAAATCACCAATAATTACCGGACTGAATGAATTACTAAAATCAGGAGAGTTGACATCATGTTCATCGTTGTAAATTAGCACCTGTGAGGCAATATCGACATGGCTGCCGATAGTCAAAGGGGCACGGCCGTCCAGAAAACAATGGTCGCCAATTATTGTGTTTTGGCCGATGGAAATTCCCGATGGATTAAAAAAATTGGCACCAAGATGAATAGTTGAGCTCCAGGGAAGTGAGACACCGGAGGCCAGATAAAAAATTTTTCGAATGAAATGGAGGGGAATACAGCCAACAATTCGCAAAATTAATAACCAGAATTCGAGAAAATAGGTATCAAGACGATTAATTACCTTAGGAATAAGGTTCTTAACGGTAATCGGTTGACCAACATATTCGTGCATAGCCCCATTTTGGATAAGTTTTGTCCTAATTTTCGGATTAGTTATTTGGTTTAAAGCTGTAATCAGGGAGTCCGGATTGGTGGGGTCAATATAAAGACAGGTATCTTTTAAAACTTCTTTAAGAGGGGGAATGTCGGAGGCGATGACCGGAGTGCCGGACATTTGGCTTTCTAAAGCAGGTATGCCAAAGCCCTCATAAGTGCTGGGGATGACGGTGGCAGTGGCACTTTTATAGAGTGACCATTTTTCATTTTCGGCGATAAAATCAGTGAAAATTACTTTTGATTCTAATTTAAGTTTTTGAACGGTGTGGTAAATTTCGTCAAATAGCCAACCCTTTTTACCGGCAATTACCAGTTGATAATCCAGGGAAAAACGGGAAAAAGCGTCGATTAAAAAGGGGTAGTTTTTGTTAGGTTTGAGGGTGCCGAGACTTAAAAAGTAGGGTTTGGAAATGTTGAATTTGGTAAGGACTTTTTTGTCAGGAGTAATGTGAATCGAAGGATTGATACCATTGTAAACTACAGAGATTTTTTTAGGATCGATTTGATAAGTTTTGGTTAATTCGTTTTTGGTAAATTGGGAAACGGCCACAATTTGTTTGGCTTGTTCAAGTGAATCTTTAGTCCAATTGACCAGTTGGTAAATGTCCTTTTTCTTGAACTGATCAAGTGATTGGAGATAGCCGATATCATGAATAGTGGGAATGGTGGGAATAAGACAAGGCCGGGGGGAATAGTGACTGGGGGAATAGAATAAGTCAAGTTTTATTTTTTGAAATAATAGTTTTGCGGGTAGGGCAAAACGGGTCCAGTATTTGGATGGACCAAAAACTAAATAGTGCCAATTAGCGGATTCCGGCGGCATATCAGATAACGGTTGTTTTTTAAGATAAATATAATAGTGATTGGTTTTATCGAGTGGATAAAGCTTAAGCAGAATATTGTAGGCATATTGACCAACGCCGACACGGGTAGAGATATTAGCTTCATTGCCATCAATACCTATGAGCATAGTTTTTCGTAAACAGATAAGGTTAATTTGGCGGTGTTGTCCCAGGAAAATTTGGCTGACTGTTTTAGCCCGCGGCGGGAGAGAGTTAAACGAAAGGAAGGACTGGTAATAATTTTGTCCAGGGCTAAAGCAATATCAATAATTTTAGTCGGGTCGATTAAAATGGCCGCATTACCGGCAATTTCGCGTAGAGAGGAAGTGTTGCTGATAATTAAGGGAACACCCAGAGTAAGGGCATTTAACGGCGGTAAACCGAAACCTTCGTAAAGTGAGGGGTAGCATAAACAGATAGCTCCGGCCAAAAGCGGAGCAATTTCCCGGTCGGGGACATAACCGAGGATTTTAATAAAGGGGTTTTTAAGGTGGTTGACATCATCACCCCAGCCGTATTTACCGGCAATAACTAATTCAGTGACAGATTGGGGGTGGATTTTTTTATATTCAATAAAAGCTTCAATTAGCCGGGGAAGATTTTTACGGGGTTCACGGGTGCCGATTGCCAGAACATAATTTTTTAAATCGTAAAGCTGTTTGACTTTGGTAATTTTGGATTTTTTTTCTGAAGGGTTAAGATGATAAAAATTAATATATTTATCTTCAGCAGCTTCGGGAATAATGGTGACTTTTTGAGGATTTAACTGGGGAAAAAGATGAAGTAAATCCTGACGGGTATTTTGAGAGACGCAGATAAAATGATCATTAACCTGGGCAGCCCAAAAAAATTTTCGTTTAAAAACAGAAATAATCCGCTGGTGCTGGGTTTCAGGAAAAAGAAAAGGAACAAAGTCGTGAACGGTGGTAACTGTTTTGGCATTGATAGCCGGAGGCTGAGTCCAATCCCAGGTGTGAAAAACATCGCATTTGCCGATAAAAAACTCTAACGGGAAAATGTGGAGCCGATTCCAAAGAATTTCAAAAAAAGTCGGGGGAAAGTAGTAGCGATAAAGCTGTACTTGGGGCAACTTTTGCCAAAGTTTAACTTCGTCAGGAAGGGGTTGGCGGAAAGAGGTGAAAAAGAGTTTATAGGTATTGGTTTTGTCGATTTTAAGCAGGTGGCGAACCAGATTAACGGTATAGTTGGAAACACCGGTGCCGTAAGGAATGGAAGAAATATCAATACCAATTACCATTTGATAAGTGATTTTAACAAATAGGACAGATTTTTGAGTCTTTCTAGTAAAATTTGAGGAAAATTAAAAATGAGTTGTTTAGTTGAATAGTTTTTAGTAATTAATAAAAACCAGTTTCTAAAAGTGTAATATTGGCGTAAGTATCCTAATTTGTTACTAGTAGCACCACCGATATGGTAGACCAAAGCCTGGGGGACACATTGAGTTAAAAAATTTTTTTTGTTAAGACGAAAAGCCAGATCAACATCCTCGATATAAAGGAAAAACGATTCGTCAAACAGGCCAATTTTTTGGATAATTGATTTTTGATAAATTACGGCAGCAGCTGATGAACCCCAAACCGGATGTAGTGACAGGTGAGGTAAATAGATTTGATTATGATTATTTTGAATACAACTACCATTAATATTAAATGAAATACCCTGTGATTCAATTAAGGTTCCAGAAGAATTCATAACTGTACCGCAATAACAAGCGATATTTGGTTTAATGTTTGAGATAATTAATGTGAACCAATTTGAATTAAGTTTTAAGTCGTTATTGAGAATACAGACAAAGTCGTATTTGGCAGCCTTAATCCCCTGGTTAACAGCTCGGGCAAAACCATAGTTTTGGGGATTAAGAATGATTTTATTTTTGGGAAAGTAAGCATTGAGAATTTCCAAGCTGTTATCGGTGGAGCGATTGTCAACCAAAATGATTTCAAAACGGGAATGAGGACAGTTTTTTATAGCAAGAGCAAGTGATTCAAAAAAATCAGGCAGAAATTTAACACCGTTAAAATTCGGAATGATGACAGAAATATTTACCATGGCAGTGAAATTGAATCACCGGTATGTAAATTAATTCTTTGGGAAACACCGGCATTTAATTCGATAACGTATTGAGCTGGTTTAACACTTGGAATCAGATCAAGAGATTTAGGTGTACCTTGGGAAATATTGATAACTTGACCGTTTTTATCAAGAAATATTATGTCCAATGGAATTAAAGTGTTTTTCATCCAAAAAGATTGAGGCAGCTCGAGTCCGAAAATAAAAATCATACCGCAGTTAGGACATAAATATTGGCGGTTCATCAAACCGATAGTGTGCTGTTGAACAGTTTTGGCGACTTCTAAGTTAAAAACTTCGTTGTTAATGGTTAAAGGAATGGTTGAAGCGACGGAGGGTTTGAAAATAAGATAAAGACAGGCGGCAATAATAACAATCAGAATAATAATCATAAGCCGATTTTTTGACATAAGTACTCCCCTATTCTATCCCAAGTGAGATTGTTTTTAACATATTTATATCCGGACAGACCCAGTGGTTTAGGATTTTGAATTAGGCGGTCGATAGTAGAGACGAGACTATTGAGATTATCGGTTTTAAAAGTTAGGCCACCGTTAAGAAGTTTAATAACTTCGGATGTTTGGGGAGTATCGGCACCAATAACCGGTTTACCCCGGGCCAAACTCTCGACAAAAACAAGGCCAAAACTTTCGTGAATTGAAGGCAGACAAAGCAGAGTAGAGTTATCAATGGCAGATTTTATTTGGGATCGGGTGGGATGGAGAATTAAGTTGACTGACGATGGAATAATGAGGTGGGGAAAGAAAAGAGTTTTTTGGCCAAGAAGGGTTAAGGAAAGTTGAGGATACTTTATTTTTAAAATATTAAAGGCGGCGATTAACAGTTCGATACGTTTATGAGATGAAAAACTACCAATAAAAACAATATGAGGATTTTTTGGGAATTTAATTTTAGCCGAATCAATTAAGAAATTTGAATCAACTCCCAACCCTTTAATAATGGTGTGGGGGTGATGAAGCAGTTTCTTTTCATAATCAGTTAAACACCAGAGGAAATCGGCCTTTTTTAAAATATGTTGTAGTAATGAGTTATTAAAATCTGGATCATTAGGGTGATAACAGGGACAGATGAATAATTTGGCGCTAGTGATTTTTTTGAAAATATAGGCGTAAATAATTATTGTTGTCGGTAACGGGCCGGCGATGATTATATCGGGATGATATTTAATAAAAGAAATCAGAGACAGCGGAGGAAAAATCGGGCCTTTGGTGAAGGGCTTTAAAGATGGAAAATGTTTGGATAAAAACTTTAGGGGTTTATGAAGAAAAGTGATGACAGGTAAACCGTTGGCAGTATGTTGGGAAGAGGGGTTGGTAAAATCATCGGTCGAAAGGCAGTTGGATGACAGGACTTTAATGGTGTGGCCTTTTGATTGAAGATACTGTCCGAATTTAAAAATGACGGTGGAACCGCCATCAACGGCTGGAGGGTAGATATGGGTGATCAATAAAATTTTGGCCATTTTTGATATAGTATAGTTTAGCCGATATGATAAATAAGATTAAGAAGGTGGTCAATTCGAAATGGTTTAGGCTAGTATTTTCGGTAATATTGATTTATTTTGCTTTCCGGAGAATAAACATAGTTAAATTACTGGCGGAAGTCAGTTTGGTCAGACCGATTTATGTAGTGGGAATCTTGGCGTATATATCGGTGGTGATGTTAATTGGTGGTGTCAGGTGGAGTTTACTGTTGCTAAAAAAGCCGACCATAAAAGATTTCTGGATTTTTACCAAGGCGACCTATCGGGGGGCTTTCTACGCTTTGTTTTTTCCGACAGCTATGGCCGGAGATTTACTTAAATGGTTGCCGTTACAGGAGAATTACCCCGAATTGTCGAAAACTAAAATTGCCAGTTCGGTAATAATCGATCGGATTGTGGGGGTAACCGCTTTTGGAGTGATGGCTTTAGTGGCGTTATTAATAGGAAAATTGCTGAAGTATCAGTTTCCTGATTATTTGTTGTGGTTTTTTATAATTCTTAACGCTGGAATAATAATTTTTTATATGGCAGTAATGATGGTTGATTTTGAAAAAATATTGGGAAGATATGATAAATTGAAGAAAGTATTGGAGGTTCTCGATATATTTAAGAATGAAAATAAAAAAAGAATTTTAATTTGTATAGCAATTTCACTAATCGGCGAACCGTTTTGGCAAATGCCTTTTTGGTTTTATTCTTTGATATTTAAAACCGGGATTTCTTTTCTGCAGGTATTAATATTTATGCCGGTAATATCATTAATATTGGTATTGCCTATTTCGGTGGCCGGTTTTGGGGCGAGGGAAAACTTGTTTTTGTATTTTTTTGGGGCACTGGGAATCAGTGATGAAAAAATATTGATAATGTCGGCTTTCGCAGGGATCATGGGGATATTATATTCTTTAATCGGGGGATTGTTTTTGCTGTTTTAATAGTTATAATTAATTTACTGTCGCGAGCGTTCAACTATATTGAACGCAGCAACCGAGTCCCGATATCGACTAAAGTCTCATCGGGGTCACGGTGCTTAGGGGGTTACTTTGAATAGTAACTTTGACAGGCCTTATTAATTTAAAAAGGAAAAAATGAATTATCCCCTTTTTTCGTCAGAGAGTGTGTGTGACGGGCATCAAGACAAAGTTTGTGAAGTCAGAGAATAGATTTTGAGGCGTTGGCTCGGCAAAAAATAAGAGAATTAAGATATACTAAACCGGAATTAAATTTTGATGATAGGTGTAATCTGGAAGTTTTAGTTCATCAACAATCGCCGGATATTGCTATGGGGGTAGATCAGGACGGTGCCGGGGATCAGGGGATGATGTTTGGTTATGCCTGTAATGAGACTAAAGAATTGATGCCGCTGCCGATTACTTTGGCATCAAAAATTTGCCATAAGATGGATGAATTGCAGGACAAATATGAATGGATACGACCGGATGGGAAATCACAAGTAACAGTTCGATACGAAAATAATAAACCGGTGGAGATTTTGAAGGTTGTAATGGCTAGACCTTTAAATTATCAATTGGTTGATAATCAGACGGCAGAAAAAATATTTTTGACCGAAGCAGTAAATACGGTTCTTAAGGAATACGGATTTGATGAAATGAGTGAGTCTTTAGTGGTTTTTAATGGTACAGGGAAGTGGGAAATTGGCGGACCGGCCAGCGATACCGGGGTAACCGGTAGGAAAATTGTGGTTGATACGTATGGTGGAATGGGAAGAATTGGCGGTGGCTGTTTTTCGGGAAAAGATCCGTCGAAAGTTGACCGAAGCGCGGCTTATGCGGCCAGATTTATTGCCAAAAATATTGTGGCGTCGAAGTTAGCCGACAGGTGTGAAGTCCAATTGGCGTATGCTATTGGCCAAAGAGATCCGGTGGGGAAAGCGATTGAGTGTTTTGGAACTGCAAAAAAAGAAATAAAAACCATTGAAGATTTTGGCTGGAATTTAATTGATTTATCGGTTAAAGGGATTATAAATAAATTAGATTTACGAAGACCAATATATCAAAAAACAGCTCAGTATGGCCATTTTGGACATGATGATTACAGTTGGGAAAAAACTTAAACCTACCCCCTACCCC
>JAPLYY010000079.1 GCA_026395315.1 Candidatus Shapirobacteria bacterium
AATCAAGTTTTAGATAACCCTTTTTGGTTTAATTAAATATCTGAGATGCATTTCGGACAATCGATCCGATTGTCTAGACCAACATTTCTCCAAGCTTTCATTTCCAATATTACCAATTGTTTCTTGCTCTGGTTTATCTTCTGTTTGAACTGCAACTGACCCGTCCGGATAGACCCGTACAGACCCTAGACTTAATTGTTTATTTTGTTGAGGGACTAGAATACCCATACCTCTCTCTTTTCCCACCTCTCTGGCTACAGCACTTATTGCTCGATATTCTTCATCTTTTAATTGATACTTTTCAAGTAAATCTCTGTCGACTATTGTTCCTCTTGGAATCACAAATTTTTGCAGCCTTACTTGATCGATATTTAGATCGGCAAATCCATTTACTAATCGCCGAATATAAACTGGGTCCATATTATTTCTTGATAGCATAACATTAGTTCTAACAATATATCCCTTACTTTTCGCTTCTTTTATGTTTTCAATTATTCTTTGGTATTGTTTTTCAGTCCCGCCTCTTTGTAGAAAGTAAGTTTGTGAATCGATGGCATCGATACTAAATTCAAATCTTGTTTGTTCCGGAACTTTTTCAAATTTAATTGGTACTGTACCATTGGAAATAATTCCTAGTGCCCATGGCTGTTGAGCTATAAAATCAATTACTTCATAAATATCTTTGCGAACAAATGGTTCTCCGCCAGTTGCTGTTAGTCTGAACGGTCTTCCAATTGGTAAATTTGTCAGATATGTTTTTAACTGTTCTGACGATGGCGAAGGGAGTCTTCCTCCTTGTCGAATACAATAATCACATTCCAAGTTGCATTCATGAGTCACATTCAAGTTCAATGTTAAAGGATGATTTATCTTATTGGCATAAACATTCTCTGGTCCCTCAAATTTATCTGTTGAGTGCGTATAAGTGATTCCATTATCAAAAGACAATATTTTTTCTTTTGCCATTTCTGTAATATTAATCTAATAGGTCATATTGTAGCATTCTGCTTCAAAATACTCACAACATACTGTATAATTTACCCACAAATAAGTCTAAAAGATAAAATGAACAAAGAATCAAAAGATTACATCAGAATAACAGGGGGAAAATCACTTAGTGGTGAAATAGAGTTGAGAGGAGCTAAAAATAGTGTCCCTAAGGAAATGGTGGCGACCTTACTCACAACTGAAACATGTAATTTAAGTAATGTTGCCAACATAAGAGATGTTGATTTGGTTGGGGAAATGTTGGAAGTTTATGGAGCTAGTGTCACTCAGCCAACTGGTACTTCCTTTCAAATATCTACTGAAAATATTACTCAGCAGTCTGCTGAAGTGATAACGGAATTCGCAGGGAAAAGCAGAATACCTATACTGTTCAGCGGACCATTATTGCATAGGTTTGGAGAAACTATTATTCCAGGACTGGGTGGTTGCGCTATTGGGGAAAGGCCAATAAACTTTCATGTTGATGCTTTACGACAGATGGGAGCAGAAGTAATCGAAAAAGATGGTTGTACTTTGTTAAAGGCAAAAAAGCTTCATGGTACAAAATTACGCTTAGAATATCCCAGTGTTGGAGCGACAGAACAAGTGGTAATGAGTGCTGTTCTTGCTGAAGGAGTTACTGAGTTAAAAAATTCAGCGGTTGAACCAGAAATAATTGATTTGATTTGTCTATTACAAAAAATGGGTGCAATAATTTCAGTTGATACCGACAGAACAATCAAAATATTGGGTGTAGACAAATTAAGAGGATACGATCACACAGCAATTCCAGACAGATTAGAAGCAGCATCTTGGGCATGTGTGGCACTAGCCACTCGTGGAGAAATTAAAGTTAAACACGCCAGACAACAAGACATGATTACTTTTCTGAACAAATATCGACAAGTCGGTGGAGAATTTGACGTCGTTGAAGATGGAATTAGGTTCTGGAGACAAAAAGAAGTGTTAAGTCCCGTTGCATTGGAAACCGATGTCCATCCCGGCTTTCAGACTGATTGGCAACAACCTTTTGTTTTGGCATTAACTCAGGCAAATGGAGTATCCGTTATCCATGAAACAGTCTATGAAGATAGGTTCGGGTATACCAGAGCCATAAATCAAATGGGTGGTCAAATACAGTTGTTCAGAGAATGTTTAGGAAGTGTGCAATGTAGATTTGGACAAAAAAATCATTTACATAGTGCTGTTGTTGTCGGACCACAAAAACTAAGAGCAGCCGACATTACCGTGCCAGACCTTCGAGCAGGTTTTACATATGTAGCCGCCGCCTTGGTTGCCGAAGGGACATCCCAGATTAATAATATAAATTTGATAAATAGAGGTTATGAAGATTTCGAGACTAAACTGAGAAAAATTGGAGCCAATATTGAATCGTAGGATAAAATAATAATACTGACTCTAGTGAGGAAGAAAATGATTTTTGAATCTAAATTAAACATGCCCTGTCATGGACTGCGGAACTTTTGATAATATTAGGCTATGCAAAAACCTCTTTTGATAGTAATTTCAGGACCTTCCTGTTCTGGAAAATCAACTTTGGCTAAGAAAATATCCGATAAGTTTCAATTACCTTTAATTACCAAAGACAGTATCAAAGAATTGATCTTTGATAATATGGGGTGGAGCGATCGAGAATGGTCAAGAAAAGTAGGTGGAACAAGCAACAAACTCTTGGTCTATTTTCTTGATTCAATGTTAATTTCAAAGAATCCAATAATAATTGAGAGTAATTTTAAGAGTGAGTTTGATACTAAGCCAATTTTAGAGAAACTATCAAAATTTGGATATTTCCCTTTGCAAATAATGTGTCAGTGTGACGGACAAGTGCTATTTGAAAGATTCAAAAAAAGATCTGAATCAGCAGAAAGACACCCCGGACATAATGACTCAAAAAATTATGATGAGTTCAAAGAAACATTACTTAAAGGCAAGCTTGAACCGCTTGAAATTGGAGGAGAAATAATGACTTTTGATACAACAGATTTTAACAACATCGATTTTGATAAGGTCTATAACAAAATTCAACAATTGATTAATTAATCTTCATAAACAACAGTTATCTATCCGGCTAGACATTTGTACCCAGAATTGTGCTGATAATAGTTGCTGACATAGTTCACGAGAGCCCGCCAAATGGTATTGAGCAGTTGGGATCGTTGATATTTAACGTTAAATACGGCTGCAATTTAGGTGTTCCAGAAAGTAGTTCTTGGTAGGTGGGTGTTTGCTCAAAAATAAGCCCAAAATAACTGGCCTTTTTTAGTGGATTTGTCGTATTTATCAACAATTCTTCAAGGTGTTCCAGAAAATATCCAACATTTTCCATAATTGTATTTATGTCGATATCTTTTGATATAGCAATAGAATTTTGAGTTTTAAGTTGTTTAATTTCGGAATCAATTTTGACAAGATCCTCTTCAATGAACTTAATGGCGACCTCTGAACTTAACATTTTTAATTTTTGAGCTGTTTCTCGGGCTTCTTTTTCGAGTTCGCTTATCTTTGTTTCTTTTGAAACAAAAGTGTCTTCAATTAGACCTTGTTTTTTATTCCAGACATCGATGACATATTTCTTTAGTTCATCGACGTATTCTTGGTTGATTTTTAATTTTTTAACAAAGTTGCAAATAGTTGCGTCCATTGCTGACGAGGTAACTCGAAAATAATGACCGCGTTTATTACAATGGTAGGCAGGATAATATTTTCCTAATTTACCTCGCGAAGAGCTGCCGTAAAGTGGTTTATGGCATTGAGGACACAACACATATCGTTTATAGGGAAACTTAGGATTAGATACCTCTCTTTTTGAAAAGCGTTTCTTATAGGGTAAATGTTGAACAGAATATTCACCATCGTTTTCAATTATAACTATTTTTCCTTGATTGGCTTTATTAAAAGTGTCAATAGATACAATTCCTTTGAATTTGCATTTAATTGGTTGGTCGTTGGTCCACTTTTCCGTATTTAAACCAGCATAGATAGGATTTTGAATCAATCTTTGAAATTGTTTAAGATGAAGTGGCTTGCCACCCCACTCCCCTGTTGTAACATTACGGTTTTTTGGGTCACGAAGAAATCTTTTTCTGGTTTTAAAACCGTATTTATTAATTTCTTCGACAATTTGCAAGTCAGTCATAGTTCCAAGCAGTCTCATATTGAAGAGTTGTTCTATCCATTTTGATTCTTGAGGATGCGGTTTGAGAACAACACGTTTACCGTGATTGGTTTCGATTTTGTCGTTAATGTAGCCAAAAGAGGCTTGCCTGACTCGATAACCTAAACGGACATATCGAATTTCAGCACCTATCATTCTGGACATAATATCGCGCATTTCGTCTTTGGCTCGTTCAGCTTCGAGCATTTCAGCTTTTTTTGTTGGGTTATAAACACTCCAGTTATATTCAACTCCTAAATGTTCAAGAGTATTAA
>JAPLYY010000077.1 GCA_026395315.1 Candidatus Shapirobacteria bacterium
GCTTCATAAGTATATTCCGAACAATTGGGAATAAATATACAAGCATAACCCCGTGACCAGTACTTTTTATATACCACCAACAGTTTTAATACTACTTTTTTAAAATATCTCTCAATTTTTTCCATTCACTTTCAATTTCTATCAACTTTTTATCTAATATTTCTGATCTAACCAAAAATAAAATTTTATAACCGTCAATCCAGTTGTTTTTTACTGCTTCCGCTAACCTTCTTCTGATTTTGTTTCTATCAACCGCCTTTTTTGAAATCTTTTTAGACACAATCCAGCCAAATTTAGATTCTTCACTTTCTAGGTACACCAATCCAAACAGGGGACTACTGATTTTTCTGCCCTTTTCTTTTAACTCCAAAAACTCCCGCTTTTTTCTTAATCTGAATTCTTTTTTCAACACAATCAATTATCACACAATAAAATTTTCATTTCAGGCTCCCTTGTCAAGGGGAGCTGTCTCGATTTATCGAGACTGAGGGGTTTGGATTTTACTTTCTATCTGACACTGTTAGCGCTTTTCTACCCTTAACCATTCTTTTTTTAATTATTTTTCGACCGTTATGAGTACTCATCCGGGTCAAAAACCCGTGAACTTTTGCGTGGCTTCTCTTTTTTGGTTGATATGTACCCTTCTGTTTCATGACTCCCATTTTATCATAACCACAGCATTTATCGTCTAATCTGATTTTTCTCCCCCTCCTTGTCAAGGGAGGGGGACGGGGGGTTGGGTTTTGATCTCTTCCAAATTGTGGAAAACTCGTTTATGATGGTGTGAATAACTTAAAACTGTCTCCTGCCTCGGGATTGTTTTTCTGCCTATTTTTAGTTGTTTTTATTAATTTATTTTAAGCTCCCCTGCCTGCCCGCCTCTGGAGGGTCAAGGGGAGTCCTCCGATAAGACTTCAGTCGATATCGGAGGGAAGGGTTTAATTTATGGACTTAGACAGATTATGGAAAAACGTCACTGAAGAACTAAAAATAGTTCTGGCCTCGGCTGTCTTCCAAACTTTCGTTTCCAAAACTCAACTCCTGGTTCTAAAGGACAATCAGGCCATTATTGGTTGTCCCAGCCCCTATGTTGCCGAGCAAAATCGTAAATATCTGGCTTATTTTAAATCAGCTCTGGACAATCAAACCAAAGCCAACAATAATCTCGAATTCATTCTCCAAGCACCAATTAAACCGGAATCCGCCCAGCCCATCGGTCCTCTTTTTTCTCCTACTTACAATTCTTCATCACCTGATTTGTCCTTAGCCCGTTCCGGTCTCCACCCCCGCTACACCTTTGATAATCTGGTTGTTGGTAATAGTAACAATTTTGCCTATGCTGCCGCCCAAGGGATTGTTAAAAATCCCGGTGCTTCCTATAATCCTTTTTTTATTTGGGGCGGAGTCGGAGTCGGTAAAACCCATTTAATGCAGGCTATTGGCCACGAATTAATCAAAAACAATCCCCAAGCCAAAGTCCGTTATTTTCCCGCTGAAACTTTTGGTAATGAACTTATCTCTTCTTTAAAATCCAAATCTATCAATCAGTTTAAAGACCGTTACCGCCAAAATGATTGTATTTTAGTTGACGATATTCAATTTATTGCCGGCAAAGATTATACCCAGGAAGAATTTTTTCATACCTTTAATGCTCTTCATATGGCCGGTAAACAGGTTATTTTAACCTCCGACCGTAAACCCTCCGATATTAAAGGTCTCGAAGACCGTTTAGTCTCCCGTTTTATGGGCGGACTAACAGTTGATATTCAACCACCAGATTTTGAAATGCGTTCCGCCATTATTATTCAAAAAGCCCAACAAAAGGGGATTAGCCTTAATTCCGACGCCGTCTCTTATTTGGCCGAAAACATCGATTCCAACACCCGTGAAATTGAAGGTAAAATGCAGCAACTTACTATATCTGCTTTGTCTCAAAATCAATCCAATATCGATCTTAATTTTGCCCGCAACTTTTTTCACCAACCCAACCCTTCTTTGGAATTTTATACTCCTGTTAACCCCCGTCACTTAATTTCTGTTTGTGCCAAATATTTTGACATCAAAACCGGCGATCTGATTGGTAATGTCCGCAAAAAAGATTTGGTTCTTGCCCGCCATTTAACCGCCTACCTTCTCTTAACTGAAATTAATTTGCCTCTCAAAGAAGTCGGCCACCTTTTGGGTGGCCGCGATCACACCAGCATCATGCATGCTCGGGATAAAATTACTGCCGATTTAACTTCTAATTCCGTTCTTCGTCAGCAGTTAAAAGATATTCACTCTCTTCTTTAACTTATCCACCGAGTTGTCCACATTACTCTTTCTTTTTTCCCCCGAACTTTACCCAAACTTCAACTCGTTATATAAGCTAAACTTAATAATAAATTCACAATATTCCAACTAAACCATTCAATCCACATCATAAAAATCAATAACTCGTAACTAATAACTCGTAACTTTTTACATTTATACACTTGTCCACTACCCCTAATATAACTACTACTGTTTGGTAAACCTATTTATTTTTTATCACCGCACAATCACTTCACTTATCCACCGTAGCTTTAGCTTACTTGTATATTCTTTATCTATTTTTACCTAGAATAGATTATGAAACTATCCGTTCTTCAAGAGAATCTAAATCTCGCTCTCACTGTAGTTTCCCGCTTTGTTGCCGCCAAATCCCAACTGCCTCTCCTTGGTCATATTCTTTTTTCCACCGACTCTGGTCGTCTAAAACTCTCTGCTACCAACCTTGAATTAGGTATCAATTATTGGCTCGGTGCCAAGATTGATCTCGATGGTTCCTTTACCGTCCCCAATCACGACATTGCTGAGTTTATTTCTTACTTATCACCCGGTCGTCTTGATTTGTCTTTGGTTGACAATCTCCTTGAAATTGTCTCTTCCACCGCCTCTTCCACCTTTTCCACTACTCCATCCACTGATTTTCCTTTATTACCCTTGATTGATTCAAAATCAGCTATAACCCTTGATGCTAAAATTCTTTCTGAAGTTATTGATCAAATCACTTTTGCTGCTGCCACTGATGATTCCCGTCCGATTCTAACTGCTGTTTTATGCCGCTTTACTAGTGATGTTCTTTTTTTAGTTGCTACTGATGGTTTTCGTCTTTCTCTTAAACAAATTAAACTTATTACCCCCATTACTCTTCCGGAAAAATCTGAATCTCTCACTCTTTTAATTCCCGCCCGTAGTCTTCAGGAAGTTGCTAAGCTCGCTAAAACGAGCCAACAATTATCTCTTGGGGTCAGTAGTGATTCCCATCAGTTAATCTTCGTTTTGGAGGACTTAGAGCTGGTTTCCCGCCTCCTGGAGGGGGATTACCCCGACTACAATCGCATCATTCCTGGAAGTTATGCCACCAAAATTACTCTTAATAAAGAAGATTTGTCTCAAGCAGTTAAAATCGCTTCTGTTTTTGCCCGCCAATCCGCCAACGTTATTAAATTAAATATTAAAAATTCTCTCATCGAAATTTCCGCCAATGCTCCTCAAATTGGCAAAAATTCCGTCAAACTTGATGCTAAGCTCATTGGGGATCCTTTGGAAATTGCTTTTAACTACAAATTTATTACCGATTTTCTGGCAGTTTGTCGTGGTTCCGAAATCTCACTTGAATTAAACGATTCTCTTACTCCGGTTCGCTTTCAAGATCTCTCCGACTCCGATTTCACCCATATCATCATGCCTGTCCGTATCCAGGATTAGAAGTTGCCCTGCCTGCCCGCCTCTGGAGGGTCAAGGGAAATGTCACGAAGTGACAAAGGGTTTATTCCACTTTATCCACATACAAAGTACTTCCTGAAAATTCTCCTGTCACTTTAATATTTTTCTTTAAATAATTATCTAAATATACCTTATTACTGGTTATATTTGTCATATCCCCATCGCTATTTAGAATGTATTCCTCACCCACTTTTGTTACCAGTACTCCCTCTTTCTCTATCGTCGCGCTTTTAGGTTGTCCACTTATCCCACATCCGCCTAAAAATAATCCTAAAAACAATAAACTAAAAATCGTTTTAAAAAATGATTTTTTCCCTGCCCTGTCAAGGGAAGGGTTAGGGAAGGGTTTTAGATTTTTTATTCTATTTTTAATTTGTAGCTCTCAGTCGCCACTTTGTTTTCTTTCATCCATTCAAACACCATTTTTTCCGCTAATTTCTTATCAATTCCCTTTATTTGTACCGCCAACTCGTTTGGTCCCAAATATCTATCAACCACGAATCCTACCCCTTGGTAGGGGAGGAAATTTAACACCTCAAACCCGGGAACTAATGTCGGTTTAGGAATTTCTGTTGGTTGGGGAACAATTTCCACCACATATTTTCCCTTAAACCCAAATTTTGTCTTTACCGTCGCCATTCCAATCACCACTAAACACAATATTAAAATTACCCAATATTTACCAAAAAATTTCACTTAATTACTTTGAAATTATTAATTGGTATGGCCCCGTACCCATTGGTATCTAGCCATTTTGTCACTTCAAACATCTGAAAATTAGCATTTTTGGGTTTAACCGTAAAATAAATATTTTTCCAATCAAAATCCAAAATAAAAGTATCAGTATCAATTGGTGCTTTATTCCTTAATATACTTGTCTGAGTTTGAGTTATCTGTTCAGATGGGTTTGGTGTAATCAACACTGCCCCGGTATCACTTTTATAAGGCGCTGATGTTGGCGTTATTGTCGGGGTAATTTCGGTTGTATTTTTTTTGTTACCCCCGGTCAATAAAATTATTAATACCACCAACAAAGTCAACCCTACAATACCGATTATTAGTTGGTTTTTTGTCATTATATTTTTCATCTTAATTTATTTGCATCAATAACCACACAGCCAAAATTCCAATCAATAGACACAGTTCCCACTCTTCCCGACCCATCAAAAACATTGGAAATTCCGCTGGAATACTCCGGATATGGATCCTTCACCTGAATAATTCCATTTTTTACCCCCACCGCCAAAAAGAAATGACCTCCGTGTCCAATAAAATTAGCTCCTATCAACACCACCTTTTGTCCTTTGCAAATATAATCCGCTACGTCCTGAGCTGACCGGCACCCGCCCATTGCCGCCACATCACTCATACCCTTTTCCAACGACATTGCCCGGTTAATTACCAATGCGTTTTGGTCCAAACTAGAGCCGTACGTCAAACTCATTAGTGATGGTTCAAACTGATAAAGATATTCCGGAGTCCATTTACTATTAAATCTTAACAATATCATTGAATCGGATGTTGGTCCGCAGCCTTCACTACATACTGTTCGGCCTGGTTTTATGTCAGCAAAGGGACTTGGATTCATAGTTGAACTAGCTACACACTGATAATTCGTCTGGGCCGTTACCGCATCAGCCACGCTACACTCTCCGTCAACTAGCCCACCGCCTAAACCCGGTCCGCCCAAAGGAATAATTATTTTCCCGCTCGCATCGGTAGTTCCAATATTACTCGCCCCCGGCCCTTGTCCGGCATATCCAGTTGTCGGCACCAATGAAGAAATCGGTCCCAACATCAACAAAGGAAGAACCACCAATAATCCAATAAATACTCCTCCAACCACATAAGCAACCAATTTAAATATTTGTTTTAAATCGATAAAACTAGCCGCCGTTAGTAACCATCCTATTGGCCCCGTTCCCAGTCCAACAGCCAACTTGCCCAAAGATGCCGCCAATTTCGGAGCCGCTTTTACCGCCAGTGATTTTAATGCCCCGGCCGCATTTATTCCACCTTTCTTCAGGGCAATACTGCCTTTAGTTAAAATATTCTTTCCTAATCCTGTCTTTCCCACCCATCCAAAAGGATTAATTGTTCCTGTTCCCAGGAAGTTATTGCTAATATTGGTAAAAGCAGTGTGGAAATTCTCACTCCCGAAATGGGTGGCAATATTCCTAGTGACTTCTCCCCACTGAATTGTGTTTACTCGATTAATTATCCGGTTGCCCCAATTTTGCAGTCTTTCGATATGAAAAATTTTTCCGATTTTGGCCGCGCTCCTACCCACAATTCTGTCGATTGTTTTTTGGAAGTTAACCGAATCCCTGATATATTTAATCGACCGTAAATCTCTATTGTTCAAAGCCTTAGCCGCAATTTGCCAGTCTTTTACTTTTTGGTTTCCGTCAATATTTTCCAATTTCTTAAAAATTTCAACATTTTTTTCCGGCGAATTTGGTGATAGTATTAATCCTTTTACAAACATCGCCCTATTTCTGGCCTGTTGGCTGTTTTCTGTCGCATTAACCGCTTCCTGATCAATTTTTACTATCTGCCCGGCCATATCCCTAGGATAAGCAAATTCACCCAATTCTCTGGCCGTTTCCATCGCCGTCTTAGTTTCGGTCCCCTTTAATATCAGTTCTTTGGCTATATCTTCTTCCAGAATCATTCTTCTTAATAACCCTATTTCCTCTGCTTTTACCAGGATAAAATTATCAGTTTCCGCCTGTAATTTTGAAATTTTTGGATCCAAAACATCGTTATTTAGTCCGGAAATTTCTTTTATTTCTTCGGTTAAATTGGATTGCTGTTCTATGTCGGTAACAAAAATTTCTGTTATCTTGGGTAATGATCTGTCAAACTGTTCCTCTAATTTACTCCCGACAATTACTTTTATCTTTTCCGTTTTTTCTGAATCCAGATTAATTTCAGCTTTTAGATCATTAACAAATTCCTCGGCAATTTTTTCCCTTTTCGTTTCAACTACCACCTCAGCCGTCGCTATTACCGTCTGTTCGTATGTTTCCTTAAATACGTTTCTGGTTTCACCGCTCAAAACTTTGGCAATTTTATCTCCCGCTTCTTCAATACTATTCGATTCAGCTGGAATGTAGGCTACTTTTGTT
>JAPLYY010000063.1 GCA_026395315.1 Candidatus Shapirobacteria bacterium
CTTTTACCCTCTTTTTTATATCGGCTATACAGACTATAACTCAATAACTCACCGAAGTTGTAGGCATAACAATAAAACGGCGTTTCAAAAATATGGGACACATACGCCCACTCATAACGGAAATTTTCCTCCAAATCAACACTTCCACCAAATTGTTCTTTCAAATTATTAAAATAAATTTGACTTAGTTCCTCACCGGTTACTCCTTTCTCAATTGCCTTAAAAGCGGCCATTTCAAACAGTACAAAATAATTTTGCCGCAAAATTGTGGCGTAAGCATCACCCAATTTGCTCCAGATCAGCGACTTTTTTACCTCTATATTTGTTTCTTGTTGCAGCATTTTGTTAAATACAATTAGTTCTCCCAGCGTCGAGGCGGTTTCCGCCAACGGCAGTCCGGCTTGTTGAGTCGATCCGTAATGTTTTTGCGCCATCAGGCTATGAACGGCATGTCCCAATTCATGAGCCAGCACCAAAATATCTCTCTCTGTCCCGGTAAAATTAAGCAATACATAAGGGGTAATTTTTGGTGTCACTGTAGCGCAAAATGCCCCACTCCTTTTATCTTTTCCGGGTAGCAAATCAATGTGTTTTTCCTCAATTATTTGTTTTGCTTTCTTCCCAAAATCCGGCCAAAAATTATCAAAACTATCCAGGACTATTTTTTTAGCTTTTTCCCAAGTCACCTTTTCGGCTTTGCCCGTCGTAGCTTTAGCGCAGACGGGGGCATACACATCCCACCTTTTCAGCTTTTTTAATCCCATTTTTTTAGCCTTTAATTCAAAAAATTGCCAAAATATCTTTCGGTTGTCTTGGCAAACCTTTAGCAGTGTCTCAACAGTTTTGTCGCTGATGTCATTGCTGATATTTCTTTGAGAAATTGGTGTTTTAAAACCTCTCAGTTTGCTTTCATACCGCCAATCCCGGACTCTGGCCTGATAAACCAAATTAAATTTACTTAAATTGTCTTTATGTTTGTTTAGCAATGCCTTATATGCCTTTTTTCTCACCTCCCCATCCTGACTATAAAAAAGTTTTGTTAATTCCGCCTGAGTGTCTATTTTGATTATTTTTCCCTTCACCTTAATCTCGTAACTCATCTCCGTCTCCAGCATTTCCCTTAAATCCAGCATCGGCGTCATTCCATAGTTGTCTTTATGACTGATTATTTCTTCATTTTTTAAATCCAGTGAATGTTTTGCTAAAGTTCGCGCTCTGGTTAACGAATATTCCAAATCAGGAACTACTTTAAACAATCTTTTTGCATTTACATCATCTAATCTCTCTAATCCCTTTACCTCTAATCCCTTTATCCAGTGATCCAGTTTTCTCCCTACTTCGGCATATTTTAAATAAACTTCTCTCGCTTTGCTCTTTTCTTTTTTAGCTTCCTCATCTTTTTGATCGGTTGCCTCTTTTAGTTCCGGTAGATAATTTATTTTTGTTATTTCTTCTCCCAAACTTTCGCTTTCCAAAATTATCATTTCAAACTCTTTTTCACTTATTTTAGAGTTTAGAGTTTTCAACAAATTATCAAATTTGTTGATTCTTTCTTCTATATTTTTTTCTATGATAATATCCTCCAGATTCCATTGCATGTCTTCTATTATATAGTGTCTATCGTGCTACACTAATTCTTGTGTCCCAAACCAAACCATACGATGTCATTATTGTTGGTGCCGGTCCGGCTGGTTTGTTTGCCGCTTTGGAGTTGGCCAGTCATGGTGTTAAAAATATTCTGATTATCGACAAGGGTCCCGATATCGAAAATCGTACCCCGACGGACACTATGTGCGGCGTTGGCGGCTCCGGTACCTACTCGGATGGCAAACTTCACTTTAGTTTAACCTTAAGTCAGGAAAGATTATTGGATTTTTTATCACCGGTAGACACCCAGGCTTTGCTTGACCGGGTCGAAACCGATTTTCTCAAATTTGGGGTGACTGCTCCCGCCACTCCCACCAATTTTGACGATGTCAAAGCTTTAGTCAAGGATTGTCAGCGCTACAATGTCAAACTATTTTCCCGTAAAGTCCGTCATGTCGGTAGCGATGCTCTGCCCGGTGTTATCAAAAATATTGTTGCCAAACTAAAAAAGCAGAAAGTAATTTTTCAACCCCGGACCAATGTTCAAAAAGTTAAAAAAGTTGATAGTTATTTCATTCTTGATACCGATCAGGGGCAATATAAAACCAAAACTCTTTTGCTGGCTCCCGGTCGGATTGGAACCAAATGGCTCCAGGACCAGGCTCGGGAAATCGGCATTACCTATGAATACCAAATGGTCGAAGTTGGCGTTCGTTTTGAATTTCCTGCTTCCGTCACCGAAGACCAATCTAAAGTTATGTATG
>JAPLYY010000084.1 GCA_026395315.1 Candidatus Shapirobacteria bacterium
AATGATTTATTGACCGAACCTTTAACATTCTTGATAGTATCACCGATACCCTTTTCGATTTCGTTGCCCTGGTCAACGGCAGTGTAAAGAAGCTCGTATTCAATTTGGGAAATATTGGCCGGAATATTGTCGATTTTTAGGGTAATCAGGTGGCCATCTTCCCGGGGAATTAAGCTGACATAAGGCCGTGAAGCCAAAGGAATATCAAAGACTTTTTGAAAAGGTGTCGGAGTAATAGTGGCGGTAGTTTTTTTACCACAAGCAGTCAGTAATAAAGAAATTGCCAGAACCAGAAATATTTTTTTCATACTAGGAGTTTAGTTTGGTTGACAGCCAATTGTCAATTTCGTCAATTTTTAAGCGGATTTGGGTCATAGTGTCGCGGTCGCGGATAGTGACGGTGTTGTCTTCTAGGGTTTGGTAGTCAACAACAGTACAAAAGGGCGTGCCAATTTCGTCCTGACGGCGGTATTTTTTACCGATATTACTGCTATCGTCCCAATCGATAGAGAATTTTTGAGATAAGGATTGATAAAGAGTTTCGGCCTTGGTGACAAGTTCCGGTTTATTGGCGGCCAGCGGGAATATGGCCATTTTATAGGCAGACACTTGGGGATTAATTTTAAGAACGGTGCGGATATCTCCCGACTCCAGTTTTTCTTCGTTGTAAGCATCGAGTAGTAAAAAGAAAAAAGAACGGTCAACTCCGCCGGAGGTTTCAACGATATGAGGTAAATATTTTTCGTGAGTTTCTGGATCGAGATAGTTTAGATCCTGACCGCTGAATTTGGAGTGTTGAGTTAAATCGTAATCGGCGCGCCAATGAATCCCTTCCATTTCGGCCCAGCCCCAGGGGGCATGGTATTCAATGTCAAAAGCTTTTTTGGCGTAAAAAACCAGTTCATCAGGTTGATGTTGCCTGAAACGAAGTGATTCTTGGTTGTTAAAATATTTCTGGTACCAATCCATCCGGTTTTGTTTCCAGTATTCATACCATTTGTCCATATCTTCCGGTCGGACAAAATACTGGATGTCCCATTGTTCAAATTCGCGGGTGCGATAGAGGAAATTTTTGGGAGTAATTTCATTTCTAAAGGCTTTGCCGATTTGAGCGATGCCAAAGGGAATTTTAACCCGGGTAGAATCGACGATATTTTTAAAATCAAGATAAATATTTTGACAGGCTTCACCGCGAAGATAAGTCGGTATCTTTTCGCCTTCGATAACCCCGATTTCAGTGTGAAATAAAATATTAAATTTTTTGGGTGCAGTAAATTCACCGCCACAATCAGGACAGTTTTTGGCATTATCAATTAAATCCGGCCGAAAACGATGATGGCATTTTTTACATTCAACTAATTCATCGCCAAAATTTTTAACATGACCCGAGGCTTCCCAAACTTTGGGATGACTGATAATTGAGCCGTCGATACCAACAACATCTCGGCGGGTAGTAATATTACTGTTCCACCAGAGATCTTTCCAATTACGTTTCATTAAAGAACCGATAGGGCCATAATCATAGAAACCCTGAATACCACCGTAAATTTCGCTGTTTTGAAAGATTATTCCCCGACGTTTGCAGAGGGAGACTATTTTAGCTACGGTATCATTCGGAGTATCTGCCATGTGATTATTATAACCTAATGGAAGAGCTTATTACTTTGGAGAGGTTTTTCGATAATTGATTCGAGAAAGTTTTTCAGATGAAGTTGGCAATTTTTATAGTTTTGAGATTCGTATGTAGAAATAATATTTTCAGGGACACCAAAACCAAGAATTTTAATCAGATTAATTTCCTGATTAATAAATTCCGAATAATTATTGGCATTAATTGATTCAATGAGGTTTTTAGTAACGGTATAAACACCATCAAGGTTTTGATTTTCAGCGATAGATTGGTTGATGATTTCTAAGAAATAAAATAAAAGGCTGAATTGGGTGAGGTTTTTTGTTTGAGTGAGAAAGGAGGCCACTGTAGTGGCTTCGGACAGCCAATAACGATTGTTGATGGAATAAAGTTGAACTTTGACAATATTACCGAGTTGGAGATGACCGGAGCGGGAGCTTTTTGGATGACGAATATTTTTAGCCAGCGCTGTAATTTTACCTAATGTTGGGGTTAATAAAGTATAGTTTGTATCTGATTCACGCTGAAGTTGACGGCGAATGACGATGGCTAAAACTGAGGAATAACGAGACATTAGAGTGAAAGTTTGATGGTTTTATCGCTAACCCAGGAGAAAGTATCAAACTTTTGACCGTTGACCCAGAGTTCATAGTTAATAGGTTTGGTACCGGGTTGTTTTTGAAGCAGTAAAGTATAGTTGGGTCCGGGTTTAACTGAGCTAAAATATTGAACGGTAACTTTAGTGCTGTTTAAGGCATAAAGTGGATATTTGTTGCCGTAAAAACCTTCAAAAACTTGTTTGCCTAATTCCTCGTATAGAACCGGATCAACTTCAGTACCGGTCATTTTTTCCAAAGTGGAACCAATGGGGGTATAAAATCTAAACCAGTCACGATATTTAGGGGCATTTAGACAAAGGTCACCTCTTTCCAGATTGCAGTTGCTGGCTTTAGAAGGGTTGGTGTAGGTGATGGAGACTTTGTGCTCAACTTTACCGTTATTATTTCTAATTTCGTGTTTAATGGTTTGGACTAAAAATAGATTCGTTTTGGCCGAAGACATATTGGCATCATTAATGTGGAGATAGTCGGTATTGGCATCAGTTTGGGTTATTTTACCGGTAATATTGGCAATATCCGCGGCTGCTTGGATTTTAGGATCGGTAAAATAGAAAAGAATATGTTTTTCATTAATGTCGTTAAAAGCGGCTTGGGCCAAAGGACCAATTTTACTTTTCTCAGCTCCCATGGCGTTAAGTAGAATAGATTGCATTAATGGGGCCATAAAGCCCTTACGATTAAGATCGATATAATTCCGTGGTTGGCCGGCCATCCATTCCAATTGGTAAATGATTTGGGGACAACCGTCGCATCTTTTGTCAGGATCAGCGTAAAAACTGCCGTAATCAGGAACACCTATTTTGCCTAAAACCCGGACAAGATCAACCAGTACTCGAGTGTCGATGGCGACTACGGCGTCAACTTTGTCTTTGGAACCGGTAATTTTGTAG
>JAPLYY010000049.1 GCA_026395315.1 Candidatus Shapirobacteria bacterium
ACCCGATTGATTTGTTAATTAACTTAAGTGAAAAAGTGGTTAAAATGGACGCAGATTCAGAAGAAGTGGTAGCACACATTTTGGCGAAAGGAATTTTGATTGAAGAAGGATGTAAAACGATGTATAGAGAAATAACTCAAAAAATAGAGGAGAGAGCACCGACATTATGGGCTTCGTATCAAAAAATGCTTGTTGACGAAAAATGGCTAGGACAGATTATTAGACCGGAGGATTTAAAATAATCCTAACTGTGGGGTGGTGTCTTTTTTAGGATAGGAAAAATCGAGGTCGACTTGACGGATAGTATTCCATTTGTCCTTATATTTTAGATATTTGTTTTTTAGTACAAAATCGTAAACTTCTTTGGTAACAATAACGTCGGCTTCACAATATTTTTTTAATTTAACCAACGATTTGGATGAATGCTCGGCCCAGTATTTGACAGCATTAAGGCCGTGATCGATTTTAGTGTGGCCTAAGGATTCGGAGGCGACAGAATGGAGAGATAACCGATGGCCCAGAGCATCTTTGATTTTGTCCATGATATCAAAATGATTGATTTTGGTGAAATCATAGGGAGCTAATGGAGCCAAAGCCGGAACATCAAAGTTAAGTGAGTTGAAGCCAATTAGACGGTCAATATTACTAAAAAGCGGCCACATTTGGGCAAAATCATCTTCCCAAAAACTATAAATTTGACCAGTGACTTCATTAAAATTAGCATCCAGTTCGCGTTTATAAACCGAGACAATGGAAATTCCTAAATCGGCCGGATTAAAAGTGTCAATATCATCAAAAATTTTTTTAGTTTCGATATCAAAAATGACTTCAGTGATCATAATTGGAAAAATCCCTCTAAATCTCCCTTTCACAAGGGAGACTTATATTTTACCAAATTATGGTATAGTTTGATGTCAATGAACCAATCAATATATAACTCCTGGTTAGTCGGCTGGGTTCTAAAAAAAATCGACAAGGATGTTAAAACTGGCGGCATGATTGAGACAATGCACCGGTTAACGGATTCGATGGTAAAGTTGGTGGTAAAAAACCGGGAAAAGGTAAAATTGACGTTAAAAAATGAACCGGTGATATTAATTTCTAACCATCCGTCACAGGTTGAGGTGTTAATTTTACTGGGTCTATTGGAAAAAAGAGACGATGCTTATTTAATTGCCGACCATAGTTTTTTAGAGATTTTACCAAGTGTAGACAAACATATTATCCCTGTTTATATTAATCACCGTTTGGACGGTAAACAGAAAGACAGTTGGAAATTTAATCTGCTAACCAGATTTCACCAATCAGAATCATTCTGCCGGGAAATTGCCCACAAAAAAAACATTGCCAGTATTAATTTAGCGACTGATAAGGTAAATAATGGAGGTCTAGTAATGATTTTTCCGGCAGCCGGCGAATTGGGGGGGAAATTTTTATCAGGTTTAGGTTATATGATCAAAAACTTGAAAAATCCAAAAAAGGTCAAAATCGTGATGGTTCATGTAAGAGGGACATCCACTTGGGATTATTTAAGACTTATACCTATAGTTAGGAATTTTTTACCAAAAGTATATATTACTTTTGCCGAGCCGATACCAGCTGGTCAATTTTTGGCACCGGAGGCTAAAGCCATTTCGGAAAATGTGGAAAAAAGATATTATGAGTGGGTAAGAGGAAATAGTGATAATACCTAAAGTAAGCCACTTTGAAAACATCTTCCCCAAATTTTCCAAAATAGGGTAAAATATACGGGTAGAGAAAATTCTGTCAAGTTAAGTTGAAGGGAAGTCACTACAGATTATAAGTTTGCAAAAAAATGGCAAAAAAATTGTATGTCGGCGGCTTGTCTTTCAACACAACCAATGACACTTTAGCTGCGGCGTTCGCGCAAGCAGGTACCGTGGTTTCAGCGGTAGTTATTATTGATAAGTTTTCCGGAAAATCCAAAGGTTTTGGATTTGTAGAAATGTCTTCAGACGAAGAGGCTAATGCCGCTATCGCTTTGTGGAATGAGAAAGAACTTGACGGCAGAACCGTTAAAGTTAACGAAGCTCGTCCCATGGAAGAGAGACCCCCACGAAATGACAACTACTCCAGAGGTCCATCACAAGGTGGCTATGGCGGTGGTTCGAGATATTAAGTAATTAATTTCTTAAACATTAAACCCCCTCTTAATCGAGGGGGTTTTTGGTTCGGAGTGACCTGAATGAAGTGATAAAATAGGGAATGTTACAGAGGATTGAAAGTTTTTTAGG
Source organism: Candidatus Shapirobacteria bacterium (assembly GCA_026395315.1). Classification (GTDB taxonomy): domain Bacteria; phylum Patescibacteriota; class Microgenomatia; order UBA12405; family UBA12405; genus JAPLYY01. Next base: position 2,256 of record JAPLYY010000049.1, read on the forward strand.
GTTTAAAGACAGCTTGCCGGTTGAAGGAGATATCGGGAAAATAGTCCGAGAGCAGGGTTTAGCCAGAGGTAAAGTATTAATTGTTGGAATTGACCCGGAAGAAGTGATGATTCAACAATTTCCGGGGTGTAAAATTACAGTCATAGATCCGGGAAGGAAAGGTTTGAAAACACCGGGCGTGGTTTTTAAGAAAGGTTATTTTCCAAACAATTATGAAGACGGAAAAGTAGACATGGTGGTAATTAAACATTTGGTGCATTTTGGGGGAGAAGATGAAGCCTGGAATATTTTACAGGTAGCTGGAGAATTTAGTGATGTTGTTTGCTTTTCAGTACCCGGAAAAAGGGGAAAAGATATTAATAGGAGTGAAAAGTTTGCCCAACTATTGACCGAACAAGGTAGACGAGTTGAATCTTTTGAACTGCCAAAAGATCATGGCGGCGGGAAATTGTACATTGTTAGGAAGTAAAGCCGGGCTATAATGAATTGTGAAGAAACTTATTAATCGGAACGGTTGGTGGCTAATGCTAGTGACAGCAGTGGCGGGATTGTCGACATTTTTTTTGATATTGGTTGATAATTATTTGGATGGAGATGGATTGATTAAGTGGGACACGCTAATTAACCAGTGGGTAGAGACAGTTAGGACCCCATTAATGAATAAGATAGTGGAATTGATAACTTTGACGGCTAATTGGCAAATAATATTTTGGGGTTTGGTTTTAGGAATAATTTTGTTGGGTTTAGCTAAAAAGTGGCGGTATGCATGGGCAATGCTAATTAGTGTGTCTACAGGGATATTGTTTACAGAATTAACAAAAATGTTTATTGCCAGACCCCGGCCACCGGTGGAAAATGCAATAATTGTGGAAAAAGGGATGGCGTTCCCCAGCGCGCATAGTTATTTTGCCATTGTGTTTTACGGACTAATCACCTACTTTTGGGTAAAACATTTCAGAAGCAAATGGATGAAAATAATGGTGGGGATTCTGGGAGCGGGTTTATGTTTATTAATCGGAATATCACGGATTTATTTAGGGGTACACTGGACGACGGACGTACTGGCAGGTTTTGCCTCAAGTTTGGCATGGCTTTTCTTAACAATTCTTTATCTAGAATATAAAAATAAATATTTTGATTCTCGGCCGAAATTACGGTCACAATACAGATAATTATCATCAACCATTCGATAATAGAAAGTTTAAGAACTAAACCAAAAAGGACTACTAAAAGGGTAATGAGGAAATGGATTTTGAGATTGCGCTGGGATAAACCGGTAGTAAGACCGTGAGCGGCATAATAAAAACCTTTAAAAAATTTTGTTAATGATTCCACAGTTAATGTTACTATAATTATCAGGAAAATAGAACTTGTCGGCTATTTTTCAGGAAATGTTCAGATAAGGCCAATAGAATATAATAAATTATGAAAAAGTTTTTATTATCAGCGGTGGTGGTGTTGTCATTTCTGTTTTATAGTTTGAACCAAAAAAAAGGTGTGATTGAGAGTTTACCAACAGTGATTAATAACGCAGGTAATCCGCCGACAGCAGGTAGTTCAAAGTCAGGCTACAAAGACGGGACATACACCGGGAGTGCGGCGGATGCTTTTTACGGCAATATTCAGGTGGTAGCGGTAATTAGCCAGGGGCGGATTACCGATGTGACTTTTTTGCAATATCCCAACGACCGGTCAAGATCAGTAGATATTAATTTGCAGGCTATGCCGATGTTGAAATCAGAGGCAATTACGGCTCAAAGCGGCAACGTGGATATCATCTCGGGGGCAACGGATACCAGCCAGGCTTTTATTCAGTCAATGATTTCAGCCTTACAACAAGCGAAACTTTAAATGAAACAACAAAGATTGATGATGGGGATGCCGATTATGGTGGAAGTGGTTGATGGAACAGTGACAGTAAAGGACATTAATGATGTTTATGATTATTTCCATCACATTGATGAAAAGTTTAGCACCTACAAGAAAACCAGCGAAGTATGCCGAATAAACAGAAATGAATTGAAACCACAAAATTATAGTGAAGAAATGAAAGAGGTACTGAATTTATCGGAGAAAACCAGAATTGACACCAATGGCTATTTTAATATTAA
>JAPLYY010000026.1 GCA_026395315.1 Candidatus Shapirobacteria bacterium
TCAGGAATTTTTAAATAATGCCGCCAGTAAGGGGCTTGATATGATTCTTGTCGGCGAAATTGCTCTTAAACAGGTTGAAGATATCATTAAAAAAGAAGAAACCTCCCGCCAGGCCGAAATTAATTATATGGTTATGGATAAAGAGGAATTTCACATCCGTCAACTCAAAAGAGACCCGATTTTAATTGAGTTTTTAACCAATCTGCCTGCTATTATTTATGGCCAACCTGGTTTATAACTATGGCCGGCGTTAGAAAAGTTATCAAAACCGGCAATAGTCTTAGTTTAACCATTCCTTCCCGGGTAATAGCCGATTTTGATCTCAAAGAAGGCGATGTCGCTCTGGTAGCGGTTAACCACACCAAAACCTCTTTGACCTACACCTTTACCGGTCATCCCCGGCAATTATCTTTAATTAAAAAATCCCCAAATGGCCGTTAATAATCGAAAAACTCTTAATCTGTTTTGGACCATTCTGGGCATGGCCATCGTTGCCGTAGTTATCAACCTTCCGCCCCAGTTAACTATTTTGGGACACACTTTCTATCGGCCTGATTTCAGTTTTAAGCTCGGCGGTACTCAATTTAAAAAGGATTTGAACCTAAAATATGGTCTTGACCTGGCCGGCGGCGTTTCTTTAGCCTATGACGTTGACACTTCAAAAACCACCAAAGATAATATTTCGACAGCCATTGAATCCTTAAAAAACAATATCGAAAGAAGAGTTAATTTATTTGGTATTAGTGAAGCTACTGTCCAAATATCCAAAGATAATGCCGGTAAATACCGTCTTAACGTTGATCTACCCGGTATCGAAGATGTTGACTCAGCCAGTAAACTTATTGGCCAAACCGCCCAACTTAGTTTTAAAGGTGAAAACACCAGGTGACTGAAGCCACCACCTCGGCCACCTATACTGATGCCTTTTCTTTTGATACCGGCATTAATGGTTCGCACTTAGTTAAAGCTATTGTCGAAATTAATCCCAACACTTCCGAGCCGGAGGTTGGCATAGAATTTAACGCCGAAGGCACCAAACTATTTGAAAAAGCTACTACCCAATATTTAAATAAAAGAATTGCCATATTTTTAGACAACGCTCCGATTATGGCTCCGAATGTTAAAAATATTATTACTGATGGCAAAGCCACAATTAGCGGTGGTTTCGACACCAAACAGGCCAAAACTTTAGCCGCCCAATTAAATGCCGGCGCTCTGCCATTATCTATCAGTCTGGTTCATCAAACCAAAGTCGGTGCTTCTCTGGGTCAGGATTCAATTAACAAAGGCGTCTTTGCCGGTATAGTTGGCTTAATCATCGTCTGTCTTTTTATGATCGGTAACTATGGTTATCTTGGTTTTATTGCCGATATCGGCTTAATAATTTATGGTTTAATCACTCTGTCTTTATATCGTTTAATTCCGGTTACATTAACTTTTCCCGGTATCGTTGGTTTTATTCTTTCTGTTGGTATGGCCGTTGACAGTAATATTCTTATTTTTGAACGCATGCGTGAAGAAATCCGCGCCGGTAAACCCTTTAATATCGCCATGGAATTGGGCTTTGGCAAGGCCTGGGACTCCATTAAAGATGCCAATGCCTGTACTATCATCACCGGCTTAATTCTCTTCAATCCATTAGGCTGGAATTTCCTCAATACTTCGGGTATGGTCCGCGGCTTTGCTATTACCTTAATCTTGGGAATTATTATCGGTATTTTTACCGGTGTTGTTGTTACCCGTAATTTGCTTAGAGTTTTAGCCAAAAAACAAAACCAACTATGATCAATGTTATGAAATTCCGTCCCTTATTTTTATTTATCTCTTTATCCCTAATTTTGGTTTCTACCATCTCGATTATCAAATGGAATTTTGTCAAAGGTATCGACTTTGTCGGTGGCACTGTTTGGGAAATAAAATTTAGTGTTCCGGTTGATCAGAAGAAAATAGAAAATATTTTTTCGGGCCAAAACATTAAAATTAATACTATTTCTTTAGCCGATAATACCGCTAATATTAAATTTCAACCGATCAGCAATGATGCCAAAACTGCCTTAGACACCGAAATTGCCAAGCTTGATCCTAAATACACCGAACTCCGCTTTGAAACTCTCGGTCCCAGTCTTGGTCGGGAACTGCTCCAAAAAACCATTATGGCGGTAATTCTTTCTTCCTTCTTTTTACTGTTATTTATCGGCAGTCGATTCAAAGATGTTACTTTTGGCCTAGCCGCTATTTTAGCCATGTTCCACGATACTTTTATCTTGATTGGCGCTTTCTCCGTTTTAGGCCACTTTTTTGGCGCCGAGCTCGACTCGCTTTTTGTGACCGCCCTGTTGACCACTCTCTCGGCTTCGGTTCATGATACCGTCGTCACTTTCGACCGGATTCGGGAACTAAAACGTAAAAATATCAAAATTGAATGGGTTACTCTGGCCAACACCGCTGTCTCCGAGGTGATTGTCCGGTCGATTAATAACTCCATGACCATTATCTTTATGTTATTAGCCCTGGTGGTTCTGGGAGGGGATACCACCCGTTGGTTTGCTATGGCCCTACTTATCGGTGTAATCTGTGGCACTTACTCATCTACTGGTGTAGCTATTCCTTTGGTTCTCTTTTTCAAAAGTATCAAGAAAAAATCTTAAGGTCTTTTAACTGTAGTTATAATTATCCTTGATCCTAATTGACGAGCTCGTCTAATAAGTTCCGGAACTTCTCCATTTTCAATTCGTTCGGCGTAGTCAAACGTTTTACCTTCTAATCTAACAAGAGGTTTTACATGTGCGCTGGAATACGTTTTTCCATCTCGGTCGCGATAGGTCGAAACCCCGGTCACGACATGATATTCATCGCCTTGTATTGGCCTGTGGGGGATAAATTTGATAAATCTATCTAACGTTCCCATGTGGTTATTATATCATTTTTCGTAATTTTTCCAACAAAACTTCTCTTTCATTAAGTTTTGGATCTTCCTCGACTTGTGCAAACAATTTCTCTAAAATTTCACCTACCTTTCGGCTAGGTTTAATCTTTAGGATCTCCATCACATCCAGTCCATTAACTTTTAAATCCTTGATCGAAAAAGGCTGCTTTTGCACTTCTACTAATCTTTGTTTAAACAATTCCCAGCGCCACGAGGTCTCTTTGGCCCCACTGCCCAGTCTATCGGCCCTTCTTAAACTAATCATTTCGTCTAAATACTCCGGCGTTACGTTGCGGATAAATCGTCGCACCGCTTTATCCGTTTGAAATTCCTCGCTGGTAAACATATGCCAGCGGACTAAAATAAACAGTTGTTCCAGTTCTTTATTCGACAGTTTCAGTCGTTTCCCGATTTTAGTCGCTATTCGGCTGCCCACCACCTCGTGGTTATGAAACGTTCTGGCCTCACCTTCACCGACAGCTACTATTGGTTTTCCCACATCGTGCAGTAGGGTAGCTAAGCGGGTAATTGGGTTTATAGAGGTACAATTATTTAAAGCTTCAATTGAATGGGTCCAGACGTCATAAATATGATGTCCTTTTTGAGTCATGTCAACCCCCGGTAGCATCTCCGACATTATTTCTTTTAGTAATCCGCTATTCTTTAATAGTTTCAGTCCGTCACCGGGCTTTTCTATTAGTAATATTTTAAATAACTCTTCTCTGATTCTTTCTCCGGAAATTTGTTGAATCGAACCGGCATTTTTAATAATCGATTCAAAAGTGTCGTTTTCAATTAAAAATTTTAATTGGGCCGCAATTCTGATGGCTCTCAGCATCCGTAGAGCATCTTCCCTAAATCTTTCGTCCGGATTACCCACTGTTTTTACTAAACCGTTTTTTAAATCTTCCTGCCCACCATAAATATCAGTCAGGTTGCCGTCAATATCGTCAGCCATAGCATTAATCGTAAAATCCCGTCTCATTAAATCTTCTTGTAATGTTTTACCCCACTTAACTTCATCCGGGTGACGTGAATCAGAATACCCCTGTTCTGTCCGGTAAGTGGTGACTTCAAAAACCTCATCCTTATTTATAATAATACTAAATGTTCCAAATTTATTTTCGCAAAAACTATTTCTGGGAAATATTTTTTTCATTTCTTCAGGGGTTAAGTTGGTAGTAAAATCCCAGTCTTGCACTTCCCTATTTGACAATAAACCTCTGACCGCCCCGCCGACCACAAATATCTCACCAGCCCTGAGTCCAGTCGAAGGGTCAGCAAACTTTCGCATTACTTTTAATACTTTTTCTGGTAACTTAATTTCCATTTCTTTATTTTACCCCCTCCTTGTCAAGGGAGGGGGAAGGGAGTGGGTTTATTACCAAAAACTCCCTCGATTTATCGGGGGAGTTTTGTAAAATCTATTTTTAATTGATTTTATGCTTGTGGTCGTTCCGGACGGGGAAGTGCTTCTTTGACAGCAATATTCCGACCGCCTTGGTCAGTGCCATCGAGAGCTAAAGCCGCTTTAGCTTCATCCTCGGTTTCAAATTCAACAAACCCGAAGCCTTTGCTTCTTTGGTTGAATTTATCAATAACGACGTTGGCCGAAATCACCTTACCATAGGCAGAAAAAATCTGCATCAGGTCGGCGTCGGTCATGGTGTAGGACAGATTGCCTACGAATAGCTTTTTTGCCATTTGTTTTAGAACCTAACAGTAATAACGCGATCAGCAGTGGTAAAACTGTCTGATCAGAAGAAGTATAACAAATTTCGCTCTCTTTACAATAAAATATAGTCTGTGAACATCAATCTTCTCTCGGACAAAGTAATTTCTAAAGATACCAACATCATCGATATTATTCTAAAAAATCGAGCTATTAAAGACACTTTCAACTTTCTTCATCCTCCATATCCAAAAATAAAACTAAATCTAAAACCAACTGTAAAATTAATCAGAAAAAATATAAGCAAGAACATCCTAATCTACGGCGATTATGATGTTGACGGTATTACTTCAACTGCCATTCTCTGGCAGTCATTAGTCAAATTATCGTCCAAAATAATTCCTTTTATTCCCGACCGCCAAACCGATGGCTACGGTTTTAAAGCCGATTCATTTATCCGTTTCCAGACAGAAAAAAACATAACCTTCGATTTACTTATTACTGTTGATAACGGTATCGTCGCTCACTCCGAATTTAAAAAGCTATTAAAAAAACAACAGATTGACATTATTGTCGTTGACCACCACCTTCCCTCTAACGAAAAATTACCGGTAAATTGTCTGGTCCATTCTCCTGATGTCTGCGGCGCCGCTCTTAGTTGGTTTTTAGCCAAAGAATTCGATCCGAATGCTGATATTGGTTTAGCCGCCCTTGGTACCGTTGCCGATTGCCAGCCGTTACAAAATCTCAACCGCTCACTGGTAGTTCATGGTCTGCAATCTTTAAATCTAAATCCTTCTCCCGGTATTAAAAAACTAATGTCGGTTAGTGGTCTGAAGCCTGACTCACTTAAATCATACGAACTGGGATTTGTTTTAGGTCCCCGGATCAATGCCGTTGGCCGATTAAGCAATCCGACTGACGCCCTGCGTTTATTATGTTCCCAAAATTCCCTTCAGGCCGCCAAATATGCCGCAACCTTGAACGATTACAACCAGACTCGTCAAAATCTCCAAAAAGAATCACTCGATGTTGCTCAAAAAGATCTTGACTTAACCAATAAAATTATTTTCGTTTCCGGTAAATTTAATCCCGGAATTATCGGCCTAATCGCCGGCCGGCTGACCGAAAAGTATTCTTTGCCCTCAATTGTTATTGCTGTTGACGGTGAATTGGCCAAAGGTTCCTGCCGTTCAATTTCGGCGTTCAATATGATTAAATCATTACGTCTTTTTGACCCGCTGTTTGTCGATCTGGGTGGCCATCCCGGTGCCGCCGGTTTCAGTATTTATACCAAAAACATTCCCAAACTTAAACAAAAAATAACTAAATTAGCTAACACTCAACTTAAAAAATATTTACCGGAATCTGTTGTCGAAGTTGACGCTCAAATCCTGCCGGAAGCTGTCACTTTAAAAAACATCAAAACTTTAAAACAACTTGAACCCTTCGGTATTGGCAACCCCGAACCTATGTTTTTATTTAAGCAAGTTATTATTACTTCAAAAAAAATTATCGGCTCAAAGGGTGATCATCTGAAATTAAAGTTAGGAAATCTCGATGCTATTGCCTTTAAAAAAGGGGACTTGGATAAAACCCTAAATATCGGCGACAAAATAGATGTTGTTGCCAAACTCGATTTCAATACCTGGAACAATGTCACCACACCTCAGCTTATTGTTAAAGAAATTATTAAGACGTAAAATAAGCCTAATATGAGAACTCTAATCGCTGACACTCCGACACACATCGGGGAAACCGTTACTATCAAAGGTTGGGTTAATTCTATCCGTGCCCACGGCCAAATCGCTTTTACCGATATCCGCGATCGCTCCGGTACTTTACAAGTTGTTGGCGACAAAAAACTAGCTAGTTTAAATGTCGAAGATGTGGTTGAAGTCATTGGTCAGATAAATGCCCGCGATGAAAAATATTTCAATCCCAAAATGATCACCGGTAAAGTGGAAATGGCAGTTACCGATGTCAACATACTGGCTGTTTCCCAAGACATGCCTTTTGATATTCATCAGCCGGATCTTAATGTCACTTTGCCGGTTCTTCTCGATAATCGAACCCTCAGCTTCCGTCATCCTAAAGTTAAAGCTATTTTTAAAGTTCAGGAAGTAGTCATCGACAGTTTTCGTCAGGCTCTCAAAGCTAAAGATTTTATGGAATTTCAGTCACCTTCAATTATTCCCTCTGTTCCTGAGGGTGGCGCTGAAGTTTTTAAAGTTGACTATTTTGGTCATCAAACCTTTTTGTCTCAAAGTCCTCAGTTGTACAAATCACTTCTGGTCAGCGCCTTCGAGCGGGTTTTTTCTGTCAATAAAATCTTTCGCGCCGAACCATCAGTTACCACCCGTCATTTGACCGAAGTCGTCAGTCTCGATGCTGAAATGGGACTTATTGAGTCTTGGACGGAAGTTCGCGATATGGCCGAATATGTTATTAAATTTGTTCTTGATCAGGTTAAAGAAAAATGTGCCGCTGAATTGGCATTATTCAATGCCACCATTCCCACGGTTCCGGAGAATATTCCCTCAATTAAACTTCGTGATGCCCAACAACTTATTTTTGAGCGGACTGGTCGCGACTGTCAAAATGAAAAAGACTTTTCTCCTGATGACGAACGGGAAATTTGCAAATGGTCCATGGAAAAATACGGCTCAGAACTGGTCTTTGTTTCTCATTTTCCTACCAAATCCCGGCCTTTTTACACTTATCCTGATGATGAGACTCCTGAATTTAACCAGGGTTTTGACTTAATCGGCCGTGGTGTCGAATGGTTAACCGGTGGCCGCCGTATTAACGATTATCAAACAATAATGGATCACGTCAAGCAATGGGGGATCGATCCGGCCAGTATTGACCTTTATCTCCAAGCCTTTCGTTATGGTATGCCCCCATTGGGTGGTTTTGCCTTTGGTGCTGAAAGAATTACTATGCAGGTTTTAAATTTAGCCAACATTCGCGAAGCTTCGTTATTCCCCCGTGATATGGAGCGGGTTGATAAAAGGTTGCCCAAAATTGAAAAAAAAGTTAAAAAATAGTTTTAAATACTGGCACCAAATCTTAATCCTTTTAATGGTGATAGTTGTTGGTATATCACTGTTAAAAATGCCTAAAATTAGGCTAAGTAGTGCCATATCGCCGGCTAATAAAATTGCCGCCACTATCACTCATCCGCCGGTTCCGGTTGTCACTACCAAAAATTTACCTCAGGTTTATTCCGATTATATTTTGATTGACAGCACCACTAATACCATCTTGGCCCAAAATAATGCCAATAGCCGGATCTACCCGGCCTCTACCACCAAGCTGGCTACCGCTCTCACTGCCCTTAACATTTATCCTTTAGATGAAGCGATCACCATCGGCACTACCTATTCCGAGGGTAAAGTCATGAAATTGGAAACCGGCGAAAAAATCACCGTCAAATCACTGATTACTTCACTCTTAATTTACTCGGCCAACGACGCCGCTTTTGTCTTAGCCAATCATTATCCCCAAGGAGTATCAGGTTTTGTTAAAGAAATGAATGCTTTAGTAGCTAAAAATAATTTAACCGACACTCACTTCACCAATTTTGACGGTATTCATTCACCTGATCATTACAGTACTGTATACGATTTATCCCAATTGGCTCGTTTGGCCATAAAAAGCCAGTTTATCCGCGATACGGTCAAAACTAAACACATTGTCATCACTGACATTGATAACAAATATCAGCATGATTTGACATCCACCAACGAATTACTTGGCGTTATCCCTGAAATTGAGGGTCTCAAAACCGGCTGGACTCCCGAAGCCAGCGGTTGTTTTGTCGGATTGATCAATATTAATGGCCATTATTTAATTTCTGTCGTCGCCCAAAGTCAGGACCGCTTTACCGATACTAAAACTCTCGTTTCCTGGGCCAAAAATTATGTCGCTTGGAAATCGTATTAATGATGTTTTGCCCTCCCTGTCAAGGGAGGGGGGACCCGAAGGGTGGGCTGGGTTTGTACTATTTTACGTACTTATCCACAATTGCCGGAACATAGGCAATAAAATTATTGTCACCTTCAAATACATATACCGGCTGTAAATAATTAGTTAATACTACCGGTTCAAAATAAGCCAGATACATTTTTCTGATAATTATCGAACTACCGCTGACATCGTTTATCGGCCAATAATTGCCCGACATCAGATCATCCCAGGCCGCTTCAGCTGTTTTTATTGGATAAGTGGCAAAACTTTGCCTGTCTACCGGCGCATATTTGTAGTTTACCTCGATTATTTTTTTGCCCTCGGTTTGGGATCCGCTGATCAGCACCGACACCGGCGCCCCGTTATATTCCGACGACACCATCGGAAAACCACCGTCTAAATTACTTCGGTAAAAATCAACCCGTACCGCGTTACCCCCAGATTGCGAATTTACCGCCTTTAAACCATCCAGCTCAATTTTCCAAAATGAAACTTTCTTTTCCCCGTCATCCAAATCCTTAGGGTATTTATCGGCACTGGACAAATATTGTTTGGCTGCATCAATCGCCTCAGTTTTGTTGGGAATCGATGTTGGATTTAGCAACAATTGATCCGTTTCATAGGGATATTTCAGTTTGAAACTGCCGTCGGCAATATTCATTGTCAGGGTTTGATTGTAGATATCATTTCTAAATTCATAGACTCCTTTTCCTGGGGTTAATTCTTTTGGCTCGGCATTAAATCCCAGTTGAGAAGCCGTTTTTTTATCTTCCTCTAAGGCCAAAAAAGTGCTGATTGACCGGGCAATAAAATAGGTTCTGGCCTGGGTATCAAACTTCGGATAATTATCGTTAGGAAATTGCTGGGTAAAACTTTTTTTGACAAATTCTTTTTCGGGAAAAACAGTCTTGGGTAATATGCCGTACTTTAGATCCGGCGGAATCACCACCGGATGAGCTATCTTCCAGGCGGCAATCCCGGCTGATATCGAAATCCACAATACAGTAAACACTCCCAACCCCACTGCCCCGTATTTAATTGCATTTCTGGTCACATATGCCGTATAAGTCAAAGTCGCCATTTATAAATTTTACACTATTTTGCTATCATAATTAATGAAACATAAACAGACAACTCAAATTGCTATCGAAATCAGAAGAACACCCCATAATGGCAGAGGAGTTTTCGCTCTTAAGGATTTCACTCCCGGAGAAATTATTGAAAATTGCCCAATAATTAACGTTACCCCTGTCGAGAGGAAATATTGCGAAAAAACTATCCTTAACTATTATATTTACCCCTGGCGAAGCACCAGAAGCGGCTCTATAGTTTTAGGCTACGGCTCTATCTATAATCATTCTTTTGACCCCAATGCTGATTGGAAACAAAATTTCAAAACATATTCTATGGTTTATAAAGCTATTAAGCCGATTAAAAAAGGCGAAGAAATCACCGTCAATTATAACGGCGAACCTGACGACACCACTCCGATCGATTGGTTGGTCTGGGAGGAAGCTGACTATTCCCGCTGACAAAAGACAATGATGTTAAAATATTGCCATGACTATTCGTACTCGCATGGCTCCCAGCCCCACCGGTGATCTTCATATTGGAAGTCTTCGAACCGCTTTATATGCTTATGCCTCTGCCAAACAGAATAACGGTCAATTCATTGTCCGTATTGAAGATACCGATCAAAAACGTCTTGTAGTTGGCGCTGCTGATCGGACTCTTCAAGTTTTTAAAGATTTTGGCCTGGTCTACGATGAAGGTCCGGATGTTGGCGGTGATTATGGCCCGTATGTTCAAACTCAACGTTTTAATATCTATCAAAAATACATTAAAGAACTTTTGGATAAAGGATTAGCTTATTATTGTTTTTGCACCGAAGAAAGATTAGTCGAAATGCGGAATATTCAAAAAGCCGCTAAAAAAATCCCAAAATATGATCGTAAATGTTTATCCTTAACCAAGGCAGAAATTAATGCTAATTTAGAAAAGGGTATCCCTTATGTCGTCCGCCTTAAAGTTCCGGATAACGAAACGATTGTCTTTAATGACACTATCCGAGGTGAGATTAAATTTAACAGTAATGATATTGATGACCAGGTTTTAATCAAAAGCAACGGTATTCCCACTTATCATTTCGCTGTGGTTATTGACGACCACCTGATGAAAATTACCCAAGTGATGAGAGGCGAAGAATGGATTTCGTCTACACCTAAACAAATAATTTTATACAGGTATTTCGGCTGGGAAGCGCCTGAGTTTTGCCACTTAACAGTGTTATTGGATCCAACTCACCCTGGAAAAATGAGTAAAAGGTTCGGCACCGTTTTTGCTCAACAATTTATTGATGAAGGTTATCTGCCGACAGCCATGAATAATTTTTTAATGCTCTTGGGTTGGAACCCTGGCACCGATCGCGAACTTTTTACCTTAGATGAATTTGTCAAAGAATTTAACCTCAAACATCTTCACGTCAAACAGCCTGTATTTGACCGCAAAAAACTTGATTATTTTAATGGTCTCTATATTCGTAAAATGACTGATGATCAGTTACTTCCCTATTTTAAAAAGTTTTTACCCCAAGCTACCGACGACCAGCTCGCTACCCTAATACCAATTCTCAAAGATCGTCTGGTCAAATTTAGTGATCTTAAAGAACAAGTAAAGTTCTTGTTTGAAGACATCGCCTATGATAAAAATTTATTACTCAAAAAGGGGACTAGTCCGGAAATAGCCGTTCAAATGCTTGAAGCAGCTAAAAAAGTTATCACCGATTTTACCGACTTACAAAATAAATTTATCTCGCCATATCTTTGCTAAAATAATTTGTGATTTGGTTATTTTTATTACCATTTTTTGTCTTTGCCCAATCCGTTCTCGCTTCTCCTACCATTAAAATTGATTCTGTTCCATTGCCTTTTGAAATTGGAACATCAATTTCTATCCCATTTACTGTTACCAATACAGATGTTGGTAATAGCTATCACTACAAAGTCGTCGGCGTTGGTGTTTCTCTTGACAATTTACCCGACATTAAATGCAATGAATTTTACAATAATTGTCCAATATTTTCAGTCGGCACGAGTGAAACCATCAAAATGAACTCCATCGCCAAATTGTACAACACTACTGGAAAAATATATATAAAAATTGCTCAAGTTGACACTCATTCAACCAAAGACGGAGAAGCATTTTCTTTTGATAACAATTCTCCGAGCCAATCTGTTGGAGAAACTACTTCCACAATATCAATTCCAGTCCCAACTTTAGAACCAAGTTTAAACATTGATTCAATATCTCTAAA
>JAPLYY010000004.1 GCA_026395315.1 Candidatus Shapirobacteria bacterium
AACTTTAAGATAGGCAAACTTTTTATAGGCGACAGAAAGAGAATTGGTTTTAGTTTTAAGAGAATCCAGCTGGTTATTGGCGTCTTTCAGATCTTTGTTGTCGACAGCAGTTTGAAGACGGGTAACATCGGATTGGAGGGATAGAGCTTGGTTATAAAAACTTTTGGCCGGAAGGTATACCAGAATGAAGAGTAGAGCGGCAGTAACAACAATGACTCCAAAAAAAGAGATAATGACGATTAGAAGAATTCGAAGCCATTTTTTGGGTTTGTTTTTTGGGGGTAGAGTGACCGGAGGGGAATTTTGTAAATCCATGTAAAAGTTTATCTAATTAAACGGCTAATTACCAGATAGAGAGCATGACGAAAGGTGTCTTAAGGATAATGAGAAGTTCTTGTCTTAATGAACGATTTTGAATATATTTAGCATCTAATTCTGCCCTTTGTTCAAAATTCATTTCATTACGTCCTGATGTTTGCCAGAGGCCGGTAATACCGGGTTTAGCAGACATTATTATATCAATATTTTTTTTAGCCTTAGGATATCTTTTTCTGTATTCATCTAATTCTTCCTTTCGGTAAGCTCTGGGCCCAACTAAACTCATTTGTCCGAGCAACACATTTATAAATTGAGGAGCTTCGTCGATGCTGGTAGAACGGATGAATTTTCCTATTGGGGTAATCCGGGGATCGATGTTCATTGGTAGTTTCCAACCATTAGCTATATATTGTTTCCAAAGATCGGGGTAGTTGTCTCGCAGAAAAGCATCCATGTCATTTTTATATTTATAACCGTTATACATGGAACGAAATTTATAAAAGATGAATTCGCCACCACGACCAACTCTTCGTTGGCGGATAAGAATTGGACCTTCTGAACCAAGTTTAATTAAAATACTGATAATAATGAGTAAGGGTGAGAATAGGGTTAAAAAGATTATGGCACTGGCGATATCGATAAATCTTTTGACAAATGAAAAAACAAAAATACGTTGTTTTAAGAATAATTTACTTGAGTTTTTGTTGATCATAAGATTTAAGAAAATAATGAGCAATGTTCTTTTTTTTAACAATTTTAGTGACTAAATTGCGGACGTCAAAGCTATCAGATAGTTGACAGATAAGGAGACTATCGGGGGTATCAATAATTGCCAGATGATTAATTCCGACCAAGCCGATTAATTTATCCGGATTTGAAGAAATCAAACAACCGCTGCTGTGGAAATCAACAAATTTAGTTTGGGTATTCAAGGTCACATTTTGGTCTGGTTTCTTAGCTAAGGTTTGGTAAATTGTTTTCCATTCACCAATATCACTCCAAGTAAATTTACCCAAAAGAGTGGCTAAATTTTTAGTTTTTTCGGAGATGGCAATATCAAAGGAAATTGAAGGAACCTGATGAAAGAAGTTTTTAATAGAGGTTTGGTCGGTAGAATGATTTTGAATTAATTTAGAGAGATTAAAAATATCTTTTTGATGGGTGGCCAGTTCAGACAGAAGAGTTTGATAGTTGAACGTGTAGATGCCGGAGTTCCAGAGAGCACCTAATTTTATTAGTTTATCAGCCTCCTTAATATCTGGTTTTTCCACAAATTTTTGACCGGGAATGATATAACCATAGGACGAATTGGCAGATGTGGGTTTAATACCAATAGCGACAATTTTGTTTGAAGATGAGGCTTTAGTAGCTGAAAGTTTGATGCATGAGGTAAATTTATCGATTTGAGAGATGTGGTGGTCGGAGGGTGAGCTGGTAATAATGGGATGGGAATGAAGAGAATTTATATAGGTTGAAGCGAAGATAATGGCAGCGGTAGTATTTTTTTTCTCTGGCTCAGTCAGAATGTTTTTTAGGGGGACGAGGGTGCCGATTTGTTTTTTGAGAATCGGCAGATATTTTTCATTGGAGACTATAAAAATATTTTCAGAGGAAACAATTTTTTTAAAACGAAGAATAGTGTTTTGAAGAAGAGAATACTGGTTGTCAATTTGGAGAAATTGTTTGGGGTGATCGGCTCGGGATAAGGGCCAAAGACGGGGACCGGAACCACCGCATAAAATTACGATATAGTGGTTAGATGTTTTTTCCATAAGGAGTCGACTTGTTTTTTAAAGTTTAGCATAAACGAGATCTGGGAAAACTTAAGAGCCGAAAGGCGACAATTACGGGAAGAAAAGCTAATTGAAGGAAATTGAATCAGACTGTTTTTGAGGGAATCAACTGACTGAGTATCAAAAAATAAACCGGTGGTGAGGTTGGTGACTGTTTCGGTAATACCGCCGGCATTGTAAGCAATAACCGGGCGGCCACAAGCAAGAGATTCTAATGGAGCAATACCAAAATCTTCGACTTGAGGACAAATGAGAGCCAGGGAGTGCTGATAGAGATTTTTGAGTTGTGAATTACTGACTTGTTCTAAAAATTCAACTGAATGATATTGACGGGAGACTAATTTAAGGTAATTTAAATCACGGCCGGTACCGACAATTTTTAAGTTTAAGCCTAATTGGCCACAAGCATGGATAGCTAAGTCGAATTTTTTATGAGCGACTAAGCGGCCAACGATTAAAAAATAATTTTGGGGAGAAGATGAAATTGGAGTAAAAAAGTCAGTATCAACACCGGGATTAATGACAGAAGCTCGGCGCTGATAAGTATCATAAAGCCGCTGTTGAACTGTCAGACTATTACAGAGAAAATGGTCCGGGCGATGGGCGTAGATTTTATCGATAGATTGAAAAAACTTAAGATAGGTTTTCGAGTAGAGATGGCGATTATGATTATGAAAATAGGTGATAAAGAGAGTTGATGGTGGAGTTAATAGGCAATGTCCCAAAACTGAGGTAGTGGAAATGACCAGATCAAATTGGCTGAAATCAAATTGTTCTAAAATAATGTCATAAAAAGGAGTGTAGAAAATCGGATTAGATTGAGAAAAAGGCAGGGAATTGAGCGAAGAGGTAATTATTTTGACCTGCGGTGGTAACCAAGAGGTTTTAGTTGGATTGTGAATTAAAGTAAACAAGGTGGCGTCGGGATAAATAGCCAAGATGTTCAACAAAACGTGTTCGGCACCACCCCATTGGTTTAACCAGTCATAAAATAGAGCAACCTTCAAAGTAATTCCGAATAAACCTGTAAAGTTTGAGTGGCGGTTTTGGACCAAGAATAGAGTTTAATCAATTTTTTACCTTTAGTAATTAGACTAATTCGTAATTTAGGATCTTGGCGGAGACGGTTGATTTGGTTGACCAATTCCGTTTCCATTTTTGGATTAAAGTAGAGAACAGCGTCGTGATAAATTTCGGGGAGGCAACTGGAATTACTGGCTATGACAGGGCAATTTAAGGCCATGGCTTCCAAACCGGTCAGGCTGAACCCTTCCATGAAAGCCGGGTGAACCAGGCACAAAGCCTGTTTATAAATGTCAACAAATTTTTGGTCTTTAACAAAGCCCAAGAATTCGACTTGGGATTCGAGTTTTAACTGTTTAATTTGCTCGATTAGTTTTTTTTGAAATAGATTTCGGGCACAAATAATTTTTAGTTGAAGATCGGGAATTTGTTTTAAAGCGCGAAGAATAACGCCAATATTTTTGTGAGGGTAAAGATTGCCGGTATACAAAAGGTAATTTTGGGGAGGAAATAATTTTGTCGGAGTCATTGATAAAAATTTTGGATCAATAGCTTCGTGAGTGGTAGTGATGCGACCGGATTCGAGATGAAAATGATTAATGATGTACTGGCGCCAATAATCGCTCGGGACGATTAAGTGATTGGTTTTAATGATGACCTGGGTTAACAACAAATAGCCAAAATATTTAAACCAATAAAGTAGCGGTTTCCGGGTGGTAGTGTCCTGACCACGATAAAAATGTTTAATTAAATCGTGGATAGTGACAACCGATAAACCAAAATAAAATAATGGTTTATTGAAATGGGTAAAATGAACCAGATCGGGATGAAGGCGGTTTAATAAAAATGGCATTTTGATTTGTTCAGCGAAGGAATAGTGACGAATATCAGTGGAAACATAATTGAAATTTTGACCAAGGTCACGTTTAATTTCGTCAATAAGTTCGGGATAAACCAAAAGAGTAAAGTTATAATCAGAAAATTTTTTGGATTGGCTTAGGGCGATTAATAAGTTTTTAGTATACCGGCCGATGCCGGTATGAAGTTCCGGGCCA
>JAPLYY010000061.1 GCA_026395315.1 Candidatus Shapirobacteria bacterium
ATCAGAATTTTGGTGAAAGGTATTGTCTTCGGGAATGGTTAAATAATCATTCAATACTTGGGGAAATGTTAAGATAACGCGATGAATCTTTCATCTCTCGTCTCTGACCTTCAATCCCTTGCCAATCCCGCCAAAGCTAAAGATTTAAAATGGTTTTTCAAAACCGGCCCGGGCCAATACGGAGCAGGGGATCAATTTATTGGTATCATTGTTCCCGACATTCGAAAATTGGTCAAGCTTTACTGGGATGTTCTTGATTTATCTGAAGTTGAAATACTCCTCCATAACCCCATTCATGAATTTCGTCTGACTGCCCTTTTAATATTAGTCAAAAAATTGAGCGCAGCGAAATCCGCCCGTGGCGGATATTCTCAATCTAAAGAAAACATTTATCAATTTTATTTAACCAATTTAAAATATATCAATAATTGGGACCTCGTTGACCTTTCCTCCCGCGACATCATCGGCGCCTACTGTTTTGAACACCAAAATTATTCAATATTAACTAAACTATCCCAATCCAATGATCTATGGGAAAAGCGTATTGCCATCGTTTCCACCTATTTTTTGATCAAAAGAGGCATTTTTTCCCCCACTTTGACCATTTCTCTGATCCTTTTAAACGACTCCCATGACCTTATTCACAAGGCCGTTGGTTGGATGCTCCGCGAGGTCGGCAACCGTGACCAAAAAATTCTAACTGATTTTCTTGACCGGCATTGTCTCAAAATGCCCCGCACCGCCCTTCGCTACGCTATCGAAAAATTCCCCGATCCGCTCCGTTTCCACTATCTCCATCAACGGGCCGGATAATTATTTATAGAGTAGGTGTTAATCTAAATTAGAT
Source organism: Candidatus Shapirobacteria bacterium (assembly GCA_026395315.1). GTDB lineage: Bacteria > Patescibacteriota > Microgenomatia > UBA12405 > UBA12405 > JAPLYY01. The sequence continues at coordinate 848 of JAPLYY010000061.1, forward strand.
GACTAAAAAACTCGGTATTTTAATCTCCGGTGGTGGCACAACCATGGCCGAGATTATTAAAGCTTGTCAATCCGGTGAAATTCCCAATCTTGAAGTTGCCTGCATCATTTCCAGTAGCCCCAAAGCTTTAGGCATTGCCAAAGCCAAAAATTTAAATATCTCTCCTGAAAATATTATGGTTATTAATCCGAATAATTTTCGTAATCAATTTCAAAAAATTGATCAAACAGCCTTCGGATTGGCGCTAATTAAAGAATTAAAAAGCCGGGGAGTAACTTTGGTAACTCAAAATGGTTGGTTGCCTTTTACTCCCGAAATTGTTCTCGACGCTTTTCCCAACGCGATTTTTAATCAACACCCCGGCCCGGTGCCGGAATTTGGTGGTAAAGGTATGTATGGCATCAGAGTTCATGAAGCTATTATTAACTTCAGCCGGAAAACAGGAAGAATTGACCCATGGACTGAAGTTATTGGTCAAAGAGTTGCCAATAAATATGACGCCGGTGCCGTCATTAAATCTGCCCGGGTCAAAATTTTTAAAAATGATACTGCCGAAACTCTCCGGGCTCGGGCTCTGCCGGTTGAACATCGGGTTCAAATCGATATGCTTAAAGACATTATGGCCAATTGTATTGTTGCCAAAAATAAAACCGAAATATTAGTTCATCCCGGACAGGAAGAAATCCTAATTGAAGCCAAACAATCCGCTATTAACAAATATCCCCTGGGTTAGAAATATTTAAAAAATTTATATAGTAAAATAGAATGATGAGTGTTATTTACCTTTTCCGCCACGGTCAATCCGAATTTAATTTAACCAAAACCTTTACCGGTTGGCTGGATATCAAACTCACTCCGCTCGGCATCAAGCAGGCTAAAACCCTCGGTGTCATGCTTAAAGATAAAACCATTAATCTTGCCTACACTACCAGTCTTTCCCGTGCCGCCGATACTCTCAAAGAAGTTTTGGTTTATCACCCCGAGTGCCAGGAAACTATCATTGATGATCGCCTGATTGAACGGTCTTATGGCATTTTATCGGGTCATACCCATGAAGAAACTATCGCTAAATATGGACAAGAACAGTTTGATAAATGGCACCGTGGCTGGGAAGACAAAGCTCAAGATGGAGAATCATTTGCCGATGTTGAAGTCCGTGTTCAGAGTTTTATTACCGATCTCAAAGCTAAATATAGTGGTCAAAATCTCGGTATTGCCATTTCCTCTCATGGCAATTCTATCCGTCTTTTCCGTAAAATCATGGAAAACGCTACTATTGAGGACACTGTTTCCTGGACCATTCCCTACGATCAGTATTTCGAATACGAAATATAATTAACCCCTATAATTTTCAAATTTAGGAATTATTTTCCTCAATAGTCTTTCTCCCAAATCTGTCACAAAAATCAGTTCTCTTCTTCCGTGAAGTTCCTTCTCTAAATATCTGGCTTTATCCTCGCCTTTAAATGTCGGTTTGACCCTTCTAACATCAATCGCTCCAAGGGTATCTGCCATTGCCAAGATTTTTTCATCTAATTGAGTTAATTCTTCCAGTTTGTCATGAACCCTCACTAGGTGGACAATTCTTTCTCCTTGATCAATCGAGATTAGTTTGGCTACGTCTTCTCTACTTATAAATTCCATTGCCATTTGGGCTCCCACAACCATATGCCTCTCTTTTCTATCCATTACTGCGGCCAGATCTTTTGAATCTCCATGAAATAGACCATAATATCCAATGTCGTGTAGCCATGCGGCCGTTGGTATTACTACCATATCTTGCCTGGCTGCCCTAGTCAGTAACTTTGCATAATGAAACACCGCCCTTGTGTGTGGCACATCCCATTCAGGCCTACATTTTTCTAAAAACTCCACCGAGTATTGTTCCGCTAGCGAATATAATTCCCTCAATGCCATTTGGTAAATTATATCACTCTATATCATCCAGTTTTCTTTTGTTGTAATTCGTAAAGTTTTGCGTAAATCACAAACGTATCAAACATCTCAAAAATTACTGAAATCCAGCCGACAGTTCCGTCTTTCCACATTTGTTGCTTAATTGCTCTTTCCCAAAACTTCGTCAGCATCATCCGTGGAAATCGCCACCATACTACCGGTGGATGTTTGGCTTCAAATAACGCCTCCGCTTCCATATCAGTCCAGCTATTGGTTTTGTCCAACATCGAATGTAAATCACGGTGGGTGTAATGTAGCAAATCATTTTTCAAATATCCCATTTGACCCTTAATCACCGGCTCTTCATGTAAAACGCCTGTGTATCCGCCAAAATCTTTTCTTAAATACAATCTTTTAACGTAGTCCGGATAAGTATTGCCGTATTTGACTCTTTTCCCCAAAAAATAATTTGCCCGTGGTATCACGTAATAGCTTTTATCAGTCTGACCATTAACAATATCTAATATTTCTTTTTGTAGTTCCTCTGTTACCACTTCGTCTGTATCCACGTACAATATCCATTTTCCCGTCGCCAATTTGTATCCCATATTCCGCCACTTGGAAAAATTTTTATTATATTCATCCTTAGTTTCGGTAATTTTTATTTTCGGAATTGTTTTTAGGGCAATGGCTTTACTTTTATCAGTCGAATTGGCCAAAACTAAAACATTTTCATCAGCAAATCTAAGCGATTCCAAACATTTACCGATCGTTTCTTCGGCATTCCCCGATATCACGATTACTGACAGTTTCACTTCTTTTTTCATTTCAGATTTTCTTCAATTCTCATCAGTCGGTTGTATTTGGCTACCCGTTCTCCCCGGGTCGGACCGCATTTGATATATTCGCTGCCCACTGCCACCGCTACATCGACCATAAAGGTATCATTCGATTCCCCGCCGCCGCGGTGTGATACCACGGTCCAAAAATTATTGGCGCGAGCTTTTTTACAGCACTCAATCGTTTCGGTCACTGTTCCGGCTTGATTTAATTTAATCAAAATCGCTGTGGCTGCTTTTTCATCAATAGCCCGTTGCAATAGTTTTGTATTTGTTGCTGTTAAATCGTCAGCTATAACTTTAAAATTTCCACCGGAAATTTTAACCCTGTTTGACAGGGTCGGCCAACTCTCCCAGTCAAATTCCGACAGCATATCCTCCCAGCTGACAAACGGATATTTATCAATCCAGGATAAATAATAATTTATCAATTCCTCCGAATTTAGTTTTCTTTGTTCTATTCGTAAATCATAAATCTTATTTCTTAAATCATAGAATTCCGATGCTGCCGCATCTATTGAGATTCCCACATCAACTCCGGGAATGTATCCGGCATTTTTTATTGCCTCGACCAAATACTCCATTGGTTTTTCGTTAGAAGTTATTCCGTTCGGAGCAAATGCCCCTTCGTTACCGACATTAATCGACAGCCCCTCCCTTTTTAAAATCTTTTTTAAAGCCTCGTATATTTCCATTTGAACTCTGACATTTTCCGATGCGCTCCGGTTTCCCAAACTGGATATTAAATATTCCTGTAAATCCGTCGTTTGATCGGCATGTTTTCCGCCTTCAATCATCACCACCATCGGTTTAGGCAATTTATTAAATTTATCTAAACTATATATTTCACCTAAATATTCATACAATTGTTTACCCGCGTCTGACGCGGCTGCTCGGGCATAAGCCATCGATACGGCTAAAATTGCGTTTCCACCCAACTTTGATTTATTTTCCGTTCCATCCAATTCGATCATCAATTTATCAATATTTTGTTGGCCTTCTTGCCCCATTAATACTGGGGCAATAACATCTTTAATATTTTCTATGGCATTTAACATTCCTTTCCCGTTATAACGTGCTTTATCTCCATCTAGCATTAAAAAAGCTTCTTTACTTCCGGCACTAGCGCCATAACTAACCGATGCTTCACCGACAATGCCTGTTTCCAAAGTCACCGTTGCCTCAATCGTCGGTGCTCCCCCCGATGCTAATATTTCCCTCGCTTCAATTTTTTTTATTTTTGCCATATCCCAATTATACCTTTTAAAAATTTTTTATATTTCACATTTTTTAGCATTGTCCAATAATCATTTAGACTCATTTTATTTTTCATCCACAGATCGGCATAACCGTTGCTGTTTTTAATTTGGACTCCCGGCCAAATCGGCCACGGAGTTTCGGCAAAATCATTAATGCTCCAGACATATTTATATTTAGTGTTTAGAGTTTTTATATTTTCTTTGTCTATTTCCATAAATATTATTGGCACTACCATATTTTTCATTCCTTCCAGCACTTCTATCTCATAACCTTGTACATCAATTTTTACTAAATCTACTTTTTCTTTTATTACATCATCCAATCTGACACATTCAACCTCATTCCCTTTTCCCACTCGACTATCTCCATAATTATCCTCATTTCTTACTATCCCCACTTTCTTATTTCTACTTCCTACCGCCTTATTAAACAACACCACATTCTCTAATTTATTTTCTTCTACATTCTTTTTCAAAATCTCAAAACAATCTTTATCCGGTTCAAAGGCATAAACTTTTTTCGCTACTTTGGCCATAAGTAGGGTGTAATACCCAATATTTGCCCCCACGTCCACCACCATACTATTTTTATTTATCTGACTTAGCAAAATTTTAGTCTCATATTGTTCGTATTTTCCCAGCGCAATTCTTTGCCCGATAAATTTATCATTCTTGCGGTAAAAAAATTTCATCTGGTTTAGTACTACTTGACTTAGACCCATAGCTAATTATAATATTAGCAGTCCGTTAAAGAGATTGATAATATTAAATGTTAATTTTCATAAATGCCCAAATCTAAAATCATGCCCGTCCCCGGTTACCTTTTAATTGAACCTCAGAAAAAGGAAAAAGTCACCGATTCCGGTATCGTTTTACCTGAATCTCACGAGGAAAAACCCCAACAAGGTAAAGTACTATCTGTTGGTGGCTCTATTTATAATGATGGCCGCGAAGTGGTGTCTCCGTGCAAGGTTGCTGACGTGGTAATCTATCGCGAATGGGGTGGTAAAGAATATAAAGACGGCAATACCGATTTATTACTTTTAAAATTCGACGACATTATGGCCGTCATAAAACAATAATTATTAATTAGTCCCTCTTGTCAAAGAGGGATTTAGGGAGATTTAAATAATATGGCTAAACAATTAAAATTCGGGCAGGACGCCCGCCAAGCACTTTTAAACGGCATTAATATTTTATCCAATGCCGTTATTACCACCCTCGGTCCCAAAGGCCGCAATGTCGCCATCGATAAAAAATGGGGCGGCCCATCGGTCATTCACGATGGTGTTACTGTTGCCAAAGAAATCGAACTCCAGGATCCCTATGAAAATATGGGTGCTCAACTGATTAAAGAAGCTGCTTCCAAAACCAACGATGTTGCCGGTGACGGTACCACCACGGCTACAGTTTTGGCCCAAGCTATCGCCAATAAAGGTATGCAAAATGTCACCGCCGGTTCTAACCCCATGTTAATCCGCAAAGGTCTGGAAAAAGGCCTTAAAGCTGTTCTGGAATCTTTGGATAAAATGAAAAAAAATATTAAAATTGCCGACAAAGAATCAATTGAACAGGTTGCCACTATTTCTGCCGGTGACTCCGAAATTGGTCAAGTTATCGCCCAAGCTGTGGTTAAAGTTGGCCGTGATGGTTTAATTACCGCCGAAGAGGGTAAAGGCTTAGGTCTTGAAACCAAAGAAACCTCAGGCATGGAGTTTGACAATGGTTTTCTTTCTTCCTATTTTGCTACCAATACCGAATCAATGGAGGCGGTCATTGAGCACCCCTACATTATGATTACCGATAAAAAAATTAGCTCGATTCAGGATATTCTGCCTTTCTTGGAAAAACTGGTTAAACTGACTAAAAGTTTCGTTATTGTCGCCGACGATGTCGATGGTGAAGCCTTGGCGACCTTAGTTGTCAATAAACTTCGCGGTACTTTCAATGTTTTAGCTGTTAAAGCCCCCGGTTTTGGTGACCGCCGCAAAGCCATGCTCGAAGATATTGCTGTTTTAACCGGTGGTAAGGTTATTTCCGAAGATCTTGGTATTAAATTTGAATCCGCTGATCCGGCTGAATATTGTGGTCAAGCTGATTCGGTCACTTCCGACAAGGACAAAACCCGCATTATTGGCGGCATGGGCTCGGCTACGGATGTCAAATCCCGTGTGGCTCAGCTCAAAGTTCAATTGGACAAATCCACTTCCGATTACGACAAGGAAAAATTCCAGGAACGCATTGCTAAATTAGTCGGCGGTGCCATAGTTCTTCAGGTCGGTGGTGCCACTGAAGTCGAAATGAAAGAAAAGCTTGAACGGGTTAAAGATGCCATCGAAGCCACCCAAGCGGCCATTGAAGAGGGTATTCTTCCCGGTGGTGGTGTCGCTCTCCTCAAAGCGGCTTCCGCTCTCGACAAAGTTGTCACCGATAATGATGAAGAAAAAGTGGCTCTTAATATCCTTCGCTTTACCCTCGAACAACCGGTTCGTAAATTAGCTGAAAACAGTGGCAAGGATAGTGGTTATGTTCTGAACAACATTAAAGATGCCCTAGCCACTGGTAAAGTCGCCGATTATGGTTATAACGCGGCCACTGATGAATTTGGTTCCATGACTGCTGCCGGTGTTCTTGACCCGGCCAAAGTTACCAAATCCGCCCTGGTTAACGCTGTCTCCGTTGGTACTATGATTCTGACTACCGAAGTTCTCATTGCTGACATTCCTGAGAAAAAAGAACCTCCGATGCCCCAAGGTGGCATGGGCGGCATGGATGGAATGATGTGACGTAAAAAATTAATTGTAGAGACGTTCCGCGGAACGTCTCTACAAAAATCTATCTCTTATATATCTCTTCCACTGCCTTGACAATTCCCGGTTCATTAAATCTCTGTAATAATTCTTTTTGCCAATTCGGATCTTTAATTGAAATCTGCGGATCAACCCCCCGGCCTTCAATTGGCTGGCCGTCATCCCGTAAAGTTACCCGGTGCACCAAATAAATTGAATAAGTGTCAGTTGTTGAAATCTGATGATCCATCGGGATGACTCTTTCCACCGTTCCCCAACCTTTGGTTGTTGTTCCTACCACCACTCCGACATTATATTTTTTTAACGACGCTGCCATTACTTCTGCCGTCGATTGGGCATTTTCATCAATTAAAATTACTACCTTTTTGTATCTTACTAAACTATTTAGCCACCCCGTCTTAGTTTTAAAATCTTCCTTTTCCCCTTGATGATAAAACTGATAGGCATACGTGTCCGGCCCCAAAAACGGCCCTAAAAAGTAGGGCAGTTGGTCAATGGCCCCGCCGATATTGCCTCTCAAATCAAAAATAAGAGTATCTAAAGTCGTGGTTTTATCGGCCTTATCCATCACCCTCACAAATTCGTCCAGGGAATTAGGTGAAAATTTAGTCAGATGTACCCAAAATATTGTTGAGCTAAGTTGTCCATAATTAATTGTCGGCTCCACTCCGGCTAATTCATAATTTTGCCTTGCTACTGGATCTTTTAACACATCATAGGCTTTTTGCACCTGTGCTTTTTGAGCTGCCGTCGTCGCTTCTTTGGTTTTTTCTTTAAAAGCATCAACTACCTGTTGATCGGTGGCACTCTTCCCGATTCCTAAAGTACTTAAATGATCACTGCCCGGGTCAATATTATTCACCACCTGACTTAAGGCCTTTTCATCTTTTTGAGCATACAATCTTGATCGTCCGAATGGTTTCAAGTTGGCCAGTACCATGTCGCCTAAAGTAGCGTAAAAATCCTTCTTTTTGTTGGTAGTAATATCCTTGTTGACATCATTTAGTAATCTTTCCACTCCGCTTCGGTCTCGGGTAATTAAACCATGGGACACACCGCTTATTTTATCCACCGCTAGTAAATAAATATTGCTCAACTCGTCATCGGTCACTTTTTCCCAATAGTTTTCTTTAACTTTGTCCCAAATCTCCATGGCAAAATCAATATAAATATCCTTGGTTTCACTCTTAACCTCCGGCTTACTTTGTTTCCACATATTTCTGACCCCAAATCCTCCCCCAAAAGCCACCAGCACGAGCAATATTATTAACCAACTTTTCTTCATTCATCTATAATAAGCTATTACCTATTGATTAGTCCAATGAAAAAAATATTTTCTTGGTGGGCAATTATTTTTGCTATTATTGCCGGTCTGATTATTCTCTTAGTTCCTGATCCGGCCGAAAAAAGTAACACTCTTGGAGGCCTTGGTCTGGCTGCTATTATCAGTTTATTTTTTGTCATTAAATCTCTCAACGACCAATGGTCCGGTACTATCACTGAAATTAAAACCGAAAAAAAATATCAGGCCGATGATGATGGTGGTGAAACCTATGATGTTGATTATGCCTATATCAAACTCGACAATGGCAAAATCAAAAAGATGAAATCCAAAAAAGATTGGCAAGTTGGCGATCATCTTGAAAAACGTCGGGGTCAAGCTGATGTTGAAGTCACGAGATAACTTTGTCAAAACAACAAATATACCTTAAACATGGGATATATATGATATAATATCCACATGATAGAAAAAGTCAGAGTTGATAAAAACCATTTGCACTTTTCTGTTAAGGCTCCCAAATCAGGGGAGAGTATGTATAGTCTTTGTCGTCGATGTCTACTCGAAGAATGCTGTTTTGGTGAAATTAACTTTTTAAACAATACCAAAAACGCTAATGTAAATCTTAATGCACCGTTAGTCAGAAATCTAACCAGTGATCAAAACGTTCCTTGTGGTGCCGGTATCGAAATAATCAATCGCTCACCTCGTGTTTAAAACTACCCGTATTCTGTTAAAATAGGCTTAGTTCTATAATTGACCCGGTAGTAAAGCGGTTATACAGAGGTCTGCAAAACCTTTCAGGCGGGTTCAACTCCCGCCCGGGTCTCACCATAATTTACCGGATTTCCTTAAATCCTTTCTTTCGGTAATACTTCACCCATTCACTATCATCAGGAAGTTTCACCGTTCCTATATAAGTCCTATTTTCAAAATCTCCCACCTTCTTTGATTTTACTTCAATTGCTTGTCGCAACTCTTCATCACTTGCCCCGGATGTCTTTACTAAATAATCCAATATCAATTGAACGTCGGCCAACTCATTGATTAATTCACCCTTGTCACAAAGCTTTACTTCACTTAATTCCGTTGTTTCTTCTGTCAATTTTATTTGTAATTCTCTAAAGAACTCCTCCTCTCCAAGTGTTCTTCTGGTTATCATTCCTCCTTGTCCCTCTATTATCTGGGGAATCTTATCTCTCACCAACTTTTCCATTTCAAATTTGATCATGACCTATTTTACCTCTAACATTTCCCTATTCCACACTAGTTTCTACCTCAACTAATCTTCTCTTTGGAATTTCAACCTTTATCCCAACTCCCATTTTAATCCTTGTTTCTTCAGTTAATAATTCCACACTAAATCTTCGGCCGCCCAATTGTATTCTTTGACCGCCGTCAATTACTATTGGTTTTGTCTGCCAATATTCATCGTCCTGTTGTCTTTTTAGATGCGCGACTTCCATTATTTTTTCAACCTAACCTGTAATGCCCAATACCCCAAATAGGCGAGTACTAATGCCTGGATTCCTCCAGCAATTAAAAACACATTTCCCGTCATCCATAAAATCCGACCATAAATTATTAAATCCGTCACAATTCTGGCCAGAACATAAACTATTGCCGGCGCCAACGCTGTTAAACTAATTAAAAATATTTGTGATTTATCCTTACTCTCGGCAATACTCTTTATTGTTAAATACGGGTTGGTTATTAATAGATACCAATTTCTTCCCAAAAAATACGTCTGTCTAATCCCGATTAATCCGCTTATTTTCGCTATATTGATAAGCCGTTTTTTTATCATAATTCCATTTGCTCCGGAATTCCTTTTTTGCCCTAATCAGCCTCGACTCCACTGCCTTAACACTAATTTTCAGTTTTTGGGCAATTTTGATTACCTTCCAGCCGCTTACATATTTAAGTCGCAGAATTTTTCGGTATCCTTCGCCCAACTCCTCAAACGTAGCTTTTATTTCATTTTTCAATTCATTTTTAAGAGCATCTCTCTCTGGTCCTATCGCTTTATCGGCAATTTCCTCAAACTCCGGATTGGTCGAAAACAACACTGTTTTTAATTTCCTTTTCCGATAGTAGTCAATTACCCGGTGTTTAGCAATCGAGCAGATAAATGAAAATTCACTGCATTGATGGTTAAAATTTGGCAGGGAATTGTATGCCGCCAATAATACATCATTGGTTAGTTCGTCAATCAGACCCTCATCATCGATCCTTTTTTTTACAAACCCTCTTACACTCAAATAGTATTTATTATAAAAATCTTGCATCAGTATCGATAGATTATCATATATACTAAATAAGTGAATCTTTTTTCTAATAATAAAAAACATCCCTTATCAGAAATATCTCGTGAACTAAGGATTGATATTCTCGATACTGTCTTTAAAGCCGGTTTTGGACACATTGGTGGTTCATTGTCCTCAATCGACATTCTCGTCGCCCTTTATTTCTCCAAATTATTCGATTTCAATCGCGATCATTTTATCCTGTCTGCCGGTCATTTATGTTTATCCCATTATGCTATTTTAGCCAAACTTGGTAAATTTCCTAAAAAATTACTCGATACTTATTCTGAATTTGGTTCAATTCTCCAAGGCCACGAATCAATTGATGTTCCCGGAGTCGAATACTCTTCGGGAAGCCTTGGTCAGGGACTCTCCTTTGCCGCCGGTTTGGCCCTGGGGGACAAAGATCATCACACTGTTTGTCTTACCACCGACGGTGAACACAACGAAGGCCAAATTTGGGAAACGGTCATGTTTGCCAATAAATACCATTTGGGTAATCTTATTAATATTGTTGACTGTAATGGTATCCAAATTGGTGGATATACTGATGATATTATGCCCTTAAAATCTTTGGCTGCCAAATATATCCAAAATGGCTGGACAGTTACTACCGTTAACGGTCACGATTTCAACGCTCTCCATAAAGCTATTATCAGATCTAAAAATTCTACTATCTATCCCGCCTGTATTATTGCCAAAACAATTTCCGGATCAGGTATTTCTTTTATGGAAAAAAATCCTCAATATCATGACGTTAAATCCTTACCTCAAAATTTATATTTAACTGCCCTCGATGAACTCAATCAAAAATAATAACCAATCAATTAGATCTGCTTTTGGCGACACCATCTTTGAGTTGGGTAGTGCCATGTCTAATCTTTATGTGGTTAATGTCGATTTAAAAACTTCACTAAGTTTGGACAAGTTTGCTAATAAATTTCGCTCCCGTTTTATTGAATGCGGTGTCGCTGAATCCAATGCCGCTGGTATTGCTGCCGGCCTGGCCAAATCCGGCAAAACCGTTTTTCTGACTTCATTTGCCTGTTTTTCCCCGGCCATTAATTGGGCGGTAATTAAACAGTCAATTTGTTATCAAAATTTACCTGTTATTATTGTCGGTTCCCATGCCGGTTTACTCTCCGGTGATCTTGGCGCTACCCATCAAATGCTTGAAGATGTCGCCCTGATGCGCACCCTGCCCAACATGTCGGTATGTGCTCCCATTGATGCCAATGAAACTACCGATATTGTCAAATACTTAGCCAAAACTATTTCTCCGGCTTATCTTCGTCTTGTTCGTCCATCAACACCCATTGTTCCCAAAATAAAATTCACTCCTGGTAAATCTCAAATTATCCAATCCGGTTCGGATGTTACTGTCCTCGGTTATGGTCCGGTTTTATTACAGTCATTAGAAATTAAAAATTTTAAATTAGAAATTATCAACTGTTCATCAATCAAACCACTCGATTCTGAAACGATTTTAAAATCTATTAAAAAAACCGGTCGTTGTTTGGTTATCGAAGATCATCAAAAAAATGGTGGGTTGGGGGATGCGGTTGCTAACTTAATCCTATCATCAGGAATAAAATGTAAGTTTATTTCTCTTGGCGTTGATAATCAGTTTGGTCAGTCAGCCAAAGATTGGCAAACTCTGTATGACCATTATGGTCTGGCCAAAAAGGCTATAATTAATGCAATTAAAAAACTATTATGATGTTGCTAAAAGATCTCCTGATTAAATATCAAACCGAAAAAAAAGCTCTGCCTTCATTTAACATTGATTCTTTTGAAATTTACCAAGCGGTTGAATTGGCAGTTAAAGAAACCAATTTGCCCTGTTTAGTTCAATTATCACCCAATGAAGATGATTTTATTCACGCTGAGCGCTTATTAATGTTGGTCCGCAAAGCCAATGCCGATGGCCTCCCTCTTTATCTTAATATGGATCACGGTCTCAATGTCGATCGTTTACTATCTCTTGCTAAATTGGGTTTCGATATGCTCCATTACGACGGTTCAACCACCGACTATCAAACTAATCTTTCTACCACCAAATATTTTGTTGACAAAGCCAGATCAATTAATCCTAATATAATCATTGAGGTTGAATTTAACGCTCTTTCTGAAGACTCGGAAACCTCACCGGATCAAGCCCGGGAATTTATGACCACTACTTCTGCCGATTTATTGGCAGTTTCTATTGGTAATATCCATGGCGTCGATCAAAATGCTCTCGAACATCTTAATATTAGTTTATTAAGTGAAATTAAAAAAACTCTGCCCGAAACTTTTTTCACCCTCCATGGTGGTTCAGGTATTAGTCTTGACCAGGTTAAATTGGCTATCAGTTTGGGGATAGTTAAAATTAATATCAACACGGATCTTCGTCTTAAATTTAAGGAATCACTAAAAAATCAATTAGTCATAAATAAATCCGAAAAAATTTACGATTATCTCAACCCGGTTATTGCTGATGTTAAAGAGATTATTAAACAAAAAATTTTAAACTTTTCTAATTCATGATTGATGTTATTTCTATCGGTGCCGCCACCGTTGACATCTTTGTCAAATCTGACCAATTTAAAATAGACAACAGTCTGTTGTCACTGCCGGTTTCTTCCAAAAATGAAATGACCGATAGCTTGATTTGTTCCGGTGGGGGAGCCACTAACTCCTCCGTTTCATTTTCCCGGCTTGAACTTAAATCAACTTGTCTCTCTCTGCTTGGTGACGATCCACTCGGGTTATATGTCTTTAAAGATCTCAAAGATAGCCGGGTCGATACCAATTTACTCATTCACCAACAGTCAGAGATTACTGATTATTCGATTATTTTGGTTGGTCCTGACGGCAGTCGCAGCATTTTAACCAATCGTGGCCCAACTCACTTGGAAGCTTCTCAAATCGATTGGGATAAAATTTCTGGTACTGGTTGGTTTTATATTACCTCTCTTGAAGGCAACCTTGATCTGCTGGAACAGCTTGTAGGTTTTGCCCGGGAACATACCATTAAGGTATCTCTTAATCCTGGCAACCGTGAACTGGCCCAAAGCCCTCGTCTCTTGCCCTTACTTCCCTATGTTAATTTTCTGTTGCTCAATAAAACCGAGTCCGAAGAATTAACTGGTCTGTCGGTTGATAATGATCAACTTTGGTCTAAACTATCCTCATATGGTTCCGCCATCACTGCTGTTACTGACGGTCGGAATGGCGCCTATATCCTTGCCGATGGTAATAAACTCTACTCGCCGATAATTAATACCCAGCCGGTTGATGAAACCGGTGCCGGCGATGCTTTTGGTTCCACCTTTATCGCCGCCCAAATCCATGGCCTGGACTTACCAGCCTCGCTTCATTGGGCCATTAAAAACTCTGCTTCTGTCGTTTCCGCTCTCGGTGCCAAACCCGGCCTTCTCACTTTCAGTCAAATAAAATAATATTAAGCTCTCAAATGCCATATCTCTCTAAACTCGATAAAACAAAAAAATCAATTTCCTCAGATTCTGATAATTCGAATCAACTCTCTGAAATTAACCAGGTTAAAAAAAAGAGAATCATTCTAATTATTTTAATTGGCTTAACTGTTGGTTTAAGTTTAACTTTTTCTCTATATCATTTTTTTAAAACTACCCCCTTTTCTCTTCCCAAAATCACTACCTCAAAAATTTCAGTGTCAACTAATCCTTTGGAAAAACAGCTTAAATCAATTCTTAAATCTGATTATTCAAATTGGTCTTTTACCGTCCAATCTAATTCCTCTCCGCCTTTTTTTTGGTCCTCTTCGACTACTTCTTTACCCCTCGACTTTCCTTCCGTCGCCTCAACCATCGCCAAATTCAAGCAGCCTGTCGACCCGATTATTTCTTCTATCTTTCCCCAGGGTTTAAAAATTATGCAACTTAGTAATTCAACCCGTTACCAATTTATTATTGTCACCCCTCAGTCTCAAATATATCTCGACGTTTCCGGGCCTGTCTCGCCAGAAAAATTAAAATCTCTTTTGCCTCTTATGTATTGGTCGGCCGTACCACACTAGTCGGAGTACATTTTAAATCTTTTTCCGTTCCTTCAATAAAATATTCACTCTTACCGCAATAACCTGTTTTAATAATACCCATTGGTACCGGCCATTGTTTATCTGGTTTGTCATTAATCATTTGCGTCATAATTTTATTCCAAATTGGCGTTGCCCCTGATATTCCCGAGGCCACCCAACTCATCGGTGAGTTATCATTGTTTCCCACCCAGGCCGCCACTAAATAATCCGGTGTCCAACCGATACACCAGTTATCTTTTAAATTATTGGTCGTTCCGGTTTTAACTGCTACCGTTTTTCCCGGAATATATAATTTTGAGTGTGGCCCGAATATCGGTGTTCTCGCTTCGTCGTCACTCAAGGTTTGGTTAATTAAAAAGGCATATTTTTCATCTACCAGCGGTTTTTTTTCTACTGTTTTAGTAAATATTTCCTCACCTAAATAGTTATCAATTTTTAATACCGGATTGGTTTCTACTTTCTCGCCCATATTGCCAAAAATGCTGTAAGCCCCGGCTAACTCTGTCATTTTTACTTCACCACTGCCTAAAGCCAACGATAGTCCAAAACGGTTTCTGTCTCCCCAGGTGGTTATTCCCATACTCTGAGCCAAATCAATCATCCCATCAACACCGTTATTGGCCAATAACTTAACCGAAGGAATATTTAAAGATGATGCCAATGCCATTTTCACAGTTACCCACCCCCTGAACTTGTTATCGTAATTTCTGGGAATATACGGTTTTTGTCCCGGCACATTATATGTTACCGGCTCATCATCGATTAACGATGCCAAAGTCCAGCCCTTGGTCAACGCCAATAAATAGTTGATCGGTTTAATTGATGATCCCGGTTGTCTTAGAGCCGTTGTTACATTAAACTTTCCATCAATATCCATGGCATTGTAATCTTTTGACCCCACCATTGCCAAAATGTCACCAGTTTTTACACCCAATACCAAGGCCGCGCCGTTGGAAATATTTAAATTTTTCAAGTTTTTTATCTCCCCCGCCACCATATTTTCAGCTATTTGTTGGGTTTTATAATCCAGGGTGGTAGTGATTGATAACCCCCGTCTTTCAAAATTACTCAGATCATACTTTTGTTTTAAATAATCCCTGACATAAAACACAAAATGGGGGGCTTTAATGGTCGGTTTTCTTAACTGAACATTAATTTTCTCCATTTTTGTTTTATCTCCCAATTCTTGAGTTATAAAATTCCCACTTACCATTTCATCAATCACATGATGTTGCCGGTTAATTCCCAAAACTAAGTTGTCTTCATTTATCGGCGAATATAGTGACGGCGCTGCCGGTAATCCAGCCAGATAACTGGCTTCAGCCAATGTCAAATTGTCAACATCTTTACCAAAATATTTCAAGGCTGCTTCTTCCACTCCGTATGTTTCTCCGCCGTAAGCCACCTGGTTAAAATACCTTTCCAGAATTTCATCCTTCGTTAATTTATTTTCAATCATCATCGCCAGTATCATTTCCTTGATCTTTCGGTTCCAGGTTTTTTCCGGACTGAAAAATACATTCTTTACCAATTGTTGGGTAATTGTCGAACCTCCTCTCAACGTCCGATCCCCACTGTTACGGATATTAAATGATATGGCTGAAATTATTCCTCTCAACGACAATCCACCGTGGTAATAAAAGTCCTTGTCTTCGATGGCTAATGTAGCGTCGATCAACACTTTTGGAATTCTTTTTAACGACACCCAACTTCGATTTTCACCTTCATAGAAGCTATACAACAACACTCCGTTTCGGTCGTATATCTTGGTTGATAATTTAGGTGGATTATATATTTCATTAATATCAGGTAAGCTACCAATAATTTTCCAACCCATAATAGTAATCGCCGTCAGCCCCACCATTACCAACGATAACCAAAAATATTTATCTTTAAACCAACCGAAGTTAAGGATATATTTTACAATTTGGAACAAAAACTTAACTAGTCTAACAACGGGATATCCTATTTGAGTTAAAATCTTTATTATTTTATGGATCCAACTCATCAGTTAATGGTATAAGGTACTTTATCCGCACTGTTAACCAGGGGACAATCCAAACACACCCTTACTCCCACCACATCCGTAACCACATTGTGATCCTGCCACTCTGTATTTGGTAAAGTCTGTCCCTCTAGCACCATTCTACCAGTATCTTTATCAATTAAAACACTCTGTTTTAAACTGACTTTTTGGCTCGGTACAAACTCTTGTTTAAAGTATTCATAGTGTTGATCACAGCCTTCGTCGGGTGGTAACTGTCCGGTTAAATTACACACTTTTATCCCTACCACTGCTGCTGGCATTACTTGTTTTTTTACTGTTTTACCGTCTAAAATTTTGGTCATTATTTTATTCCAAATTGGTGCTGCCCCGGTTGTTCCCGACACTAATCCTCCCATTCGGGAATTATCATTGTTACCCACCCACACCGCCGCTACATAATCAGGAGTATAACCGATAGTCCAGTTATCCCGCATATCATTAGTTGTCCCTGTTTTTACTGAAACCTCAGGATGTTTCTTAATATTAAGCATTGATCCTGACCCAAATACCATACTCCTGGCGCCATCATCTGACAAAATATTACTAATAATAAACGATGTTTCCCGGGACAACACTCTGTCTCCCGGGACATATTTATTTTCTTCTAATACTTTGCCATTTTTATCAACTACTTTTAATATTGACACTAAATCTTGTCGTACTCCGGTGTTAGCTAAGGTTCCGAAAGCCACATTCATATTCACCATTTGCACCTCACCCCCACCCAAGGTCAAGGATAATCCGTAATTAGCCGGATCTTTAAGCGTTTTCAGTCCCATAGCCGAAGCTGACGCCACAAAATTTTCCACTCCGTTTAATTTCAGCATCTTTACCGCCGGGATATTCAAGGAATTACCCAAAGCATTTCTTGCAGTTTGGACACCGTGATAGGCGTTACCATAATTTGTCGGACAATACAGTTTTTGGCCTTCTACCGCAAAACAAGTCGGTTCATCATCAAACACTGACGCTGCTGTCACTTTCCCGGTTTCAATTCCTTCGGCGTAATTTACCGGCTTAATCGACGACCCCGGTTGTCTCATCGCCGTGGTGATGTTAAATTTGCCGTCAATATCAGTAGCAAAATAGTCTTTTGATCCTACCATTGCTAATATTTGTCCGTTCTTTGAATCGGTCACCAAAGCTGCGCCATTACTGACTTTCATCTTTGTCAATTTAGCAATTTCTGTCGCTACCACCTCCTGAGCATAGTTCTGTAAATCCATATCCAAAGTAGTCGTAATTTTTAGTCCACCTTCATTAACTTTATCGATGCCATATTTATTGATCAGTTGTTCTTTGACATAAAACACAAAATGTGGTGCTTCAATACTCCCTTTATTTAGAGCATAATTTAATGGTGTTTTATCTGCTTCTGCTCTTTCTGCCTCGGTAATCATTCCCAACTCTGTCATTCTCTTCAACACTAATTGTTGTCTGACCTTGGCCGCATCCGGATGAGAAAAAGGGGAATAACTGGTCGGGCTCCCCGGTAATCCGGCAATTAATGCCGCTTCCGGCAGTGTTAAATCGGCAACATCTTTATTAAAAATCCCTTTTGCTGCCGCCTCCACTCCCCAAATTGTTCCACCATAAGGAACCTGGTTGAAATACATCTCCAATATTTGATTTTTGTTGTACAACATTTCCGTTGCAATCGTTAAAACTGCCTCTTTAATTTTTCTCGTCCAGGTTCTTTCCGGGGATAAAAGTGCATTTTTTACCAGTTGTTGCGTTAGTGTTGATCCACCCTGCAACCTTCTTTCTATAAAAGTTCTGAATAATCCTCTGACTATTCCCTTAAAATCAAACCCGCCGTGGTTATAAAAATTGACGTCCTCAATCGCCAGAGTGGCATTAATCATCTCTTTTGGAATGCTATCCAGTTTCACTT
>JAPLYY010000127.1 GCA_026395315.1 Candidatus Shapirobacteria bacterium
ATCGAGGTAACTTATCCTTTTTACGAGTCTTATCAACAGAGAACTAAAGAGAGAAATAATTATTAGTAGGGCATCTCATTTTTTATTCATGGGATTATTTGATGGTTTAAAAAAAGCACTTCAGGATTCAAAAGACCAGCAGCGATTGAAACAAGGGAAATATGTGCCTCCACGAGATCCAGCTATAATTGAGCAAAAAAAGAAAATGCTGGAGTCACTTTCCAACGGTAACCTAACAGTAATACAGGCAATAAACCCCAATCTGGTATCAGTTATCTTAAAGAAAAATGAAATTTGTTATACCTGTATTAACGGGGCTCAATTATGGGAAGATAGAGCCGTGAGGGTTACCACAGGTGGTTATGGTGGACCCAGAATCCGGGTTGCAAAAGGGGTATCTTTTGGTATGGGGGGGTTTGGGGCAAAAAGTGTGAGTCATGACGAGAGAAAACTCATAGATAATGGGACTTTTATTATTACAAACACTCGTGTTGTTTTTGCAGGAAAAAGTAAGACCATTGAATTTCCCCTAAATAAGGTCGTATCTGTTGATTCTATCCCCCTAGAGGGAATTGTAATAAATCGATCCAATAAACAAAAAACAGAGTATTATCTAGGTGGGTTTGATGGGGATACTGTAAGCGCCGTAATTGAAGGGCTGGTTAGAAATCTACCCTAATCTTAACAATACCGTGAAAGTACCAATTTAGACCCAAACAACGGATGAGGATTAATCTGGGTGTATCGTTTACTTCGCAATTTAACATAACGATTGATTATCAAAATCAAATCGGTTTACCTAAGGATTCACAAAGTTTTGATCTCGACTCGACAATATTTATAGATTCATAATTTTTTAAATTATTCACAGTCAACAGTGTATTTGTTGGTAACAATGCCTCCCGTGCCCTTCCAAACAAACTACCGCCACTGGCAGGCAGTTTGTTTTGGTGGGGGAGTCAGTTTTTAAGATTTATATCTGTGAGATCTAAAATATAAATTGGATAAACTTATGTCGAACCCTGAATTTAATGAAATAACACCCCTGTTTGAAGAAATGGGTGTTGAGGATATCTCAAGTGAATTTAGTGTTGAGATTAATGAAATGCTTCAGCAAGGTAAATTATCGGATTCAAAAATATACAAAGTAATGATACCAAAAAATCCCGATGAGCCTTATGGAATGAAGGAATTCATTGCTATCTTAACATATAGGCCTTCATTTATATCTGTATATTACCGTGAGATGAGGGCAAATTCTCGGATATCAAAAGAGAGGATAGAAGATGCGTTTGGAACATCGAAAAAGTATGAAAAGTAAATAATGCAAGTTTGTAAGACGCATTCTTTTTTTGGATTTTTCACAATTATCAGTATGTTTGTTGATAAAAAGGAAAAGTAATACTGTTAATGTGCGCTTTCAGATGGTAACGCAAAAAGACAAAGTTTAGTGGCGTTTACTTTGAGTTTCTTTAAAAATTTTCCCGATCCCGGGAGATAGATCAACACTTTTTTTGCGAATCGGGCAGAGTCAGCATCTAAAACAGATCGTGAAGCTCGAACCGGTACTCCCCAAGTTTTCCGCCAAAATTCGCAGCGCCAATGCATCTTACTCCGGGACACCCGGTAGCTGCCTCTATGCCCGCCCGCATCGCATTTTTAATTGCCGGTTCATCGACACCGTTGATGACAATCTCGTACACCGATCGGACGCCATTCGGAATGAGTGAATCAGCGATTCGGTCTTTTAACGTCGGGCAGAACTGGTGATTGGTGCTTGCCGGCATCGGGAACTGGTAATTTTTACA
>JAPLYY010000002.1 GCA_026395315.1 Candidatus Shapirobacteria bacterium
ATCTGCGTAATGTTGGTGAGAAGCTGATTCGTAATGGTGTATTTCGGAGTAAACATACCTGCCTCGCCGGCGGGCGGGCCTAGTCGAATAATAGGCGATTATTAGTCGATTGTCAACTACCCCTACGGCTGCGCCACCCCAAGCGTCCGGTACTCCTCACTTCCCCCTGTTCAACCGGAAAAGTTCACTCGAATGGGGATCATATTTATTTCGCGCCCTATTCGCATTATAGTAATTACTCATTTTTTTGATTTTGCTAATAATTTTTTCGCTAAGCGGTCAAAGTCTGAAATATATTTTTTATCCTGAACTTTACGGAATACTTCATATTCTTTCATCGCCAAGGCTTCGGCTACATCGTGACTGATTGAACCGGCATTGGTAAGAATCTCATATTCGCTAAACTTCAAAAAAGCATTCAATTTTTCTATCCAGTCTTTCATCATCATTGCTTTTCCTCTCGCGGCTTGCATTTCCGCATAATCCAGATACATATTTCCGATGCGGTTGAGATGAGTCAGTTCTTTTTTGTCTAAATAATTTTTGGCAATCACAACATCACTGGGCATAATCTTGCCCCCAGGAGACTTGCGCCACGAAGTAAGCCCCATATGGTCTTTCTTACTACCCATTCTGTTCGTGATTATTTCTGCGGCGGTCTTACCGGTAATTGCAAAATGGAGTTTGTTTTGAACTGTGGCAAAAAATAGTTTTGTTTCAAATGCTTTTGACGAATAATCTATAGCTGTCGCATAAATATCGGTGATCTTTTGATACATCATCCGTTCACTGGTACGAATGTCTTTGATTTCTTCATACAGTTCATCAAAATAACGCCTGCTGAAACGGGAACCGTATTTCATTCTGCTGCTATCCAACGCATACCCTTTGTGAATATAGTTTTTCAAAATCCCCGTCGCCCATTGGCGAAACTGAGTACCCCGCTCGGTGCTGACCCGATATCCGACGGCAATTATGGCTTCCAGGCTAAAAAAAGTAAGCCTTCTTGAAACTTCTCTTTCGCCCTCTTTTTGAACTGCCGAGAAATCCTCGGTAGTTGAACGTTGATCTAATTCCTTTTCCTTATAGATATTTTTTAGATGAAGTGAAATATTATCGGATGAGCAATCAAAAAGTTCAGCCATTTTCTTTTGTGTGAGCCAGATATTTTCCTGCGCATACAGCACCTCAATATTTACCGACCCATCGGGTGATTGATAAAATACTATTTGATTGTCGGGAAGTTTATTTTTCATAGTATTACCATATACCGAAAATAACCCGAAAGTCAATCACTCAATTCCCCCACTCATGATTGAAGCGGATGCCGCCCCGAGTTTGCGGTCCAGATAAAAGCACCGCGGGCAGTTGATAAACAAATCAATCTTCGACCGGCTCAAACGAAACAGTTCTTTTGAATTATGATCGTAAAGATTGTGTGTCCTGTGGGGATTATAATAATTGCTCATATTACGCTTCTTTTACGGTATAAAACGTAGATCTGCCTTTCCCTTTACGTTCAATCAACCCTAAATCAAGTAGTTTTTGAAAATCGAGCGTACGTGTTGCCTTCGCTCTATCGGTCAGCTCGGCATAATTGCGGTCGCTTATAAAACTATTGTGCTTTATATACTCCAGTATTTTGAGATGATGGGCTTCCAGACGGGTATCCGGTGTGCGGCCTAGTTCCGGTAAAAGTTTTTTAACCCGCAGAAGTTCGTCAATAAGTCCTCCGGTAAAATATTCGAGCCACGCGGTAAAATCAAGAGAATCTGATAGTTCATTATAATCGCCATACGCTCCGACTGTTTGAAAATATTTTGTAACGTTTTGATTATAGTAATTCTCAAAGCTAAAGAGATTAAATGTATTTAAACCCATTTTGGCAAGAAGCACTTTTGTCACAAGACGCGTCGTTCTTCCGTTCCCGTCCGTGAACGGGTGAATGATAACCATTTGTTTATGAAAGATGCCGGCCAAAATCAGTGAATCAACACTTTTGCTGTGTCCATGAATATATTCAATAAGGTCACTGACAAGACCCGGCACTTTGTTTGCGTCAGGAGGCAAATAGACGACATTTCCGGTTCTTGGGTCATTGACCACTACCGGCTTTTGCCGCAATTTGCCTGATTCAAAATCAGGCAGGAGCCCGGTCGTTATTTGTTTATGAATATCCAGAATTAGCCCGATTGATACAGTCAGTTGAGGAGTTTCAAGACGTTGGTTTAACGTTTCAAGCGCCTGGTTATAATTGATGACTTCTTTTTCGCTATCCCGGATATTGGCAGGGCGTGATTTGAGCAGCTTTTTAACATCCGTGAGAGGCAGGGGATTCCCCTCAATGCTTGTTGAAGCATAGGTTGAAACTTCCCGAGCGGTTTTTTCAAATTCTACGAGTACTACTTTAGGGAGCCTACGGTCATTCAAATCCCGTACGAGAGCATTTATCTGCGTAATGTTGGTGAGAAGCTGATTCGTAATGGTGTATTTCGGAGTAAACATACCTGCCTCGCCGGCGGGCGGGCCTAGTCGAATAATAGGCGATTATTAGTCGATTGTCAAGCTAAATGAGTCCCCTATCGCGCTTTCAGATAATAACAATGCTTACACTCTTCGTAAAGGTATGCAAAATCGGATGGAGAAAGTTTATACATAATTCCATTCGACTAACAAAAAATTGTTACTAGATATTCCTTTTTTTATTAATTTTTGCATAAAGTGTATTTGGCTATCCCGAATTTTATCATGGGAAGGAATTCCCTTCAGCTCAACTATTTTTAATTCATTCCCTTTCCACAAAACTTAATCCCAACAACCCTTAGTACCGTCAGACAGAATTAGCTGAATTTTTGAGGGTAAATCTTCAAGCAACAATTTTTCCTGCTGATTTATCCAAAATTTATGATGAAATGCATCTATCCAAACACCATCATACCCCTGATTATGAAAAATAGTTAACGCAGCTATTTCCGGCCAAACACTTCCTCCATTCGAAAGAACCGTTAGTTTTGAAAAATATGTTTTTGGCAACTTTGCGGACAATTTTTTTCCTTTGATAAATTGTAGCCTTTTAACACGTACTCTTCGTAATTGATCAAGTAGCATACGCAAAATCTGATGGAGAAAGTTTATACATAAAAACAACTAGTGCACCAGAGATGTGTTTCATTAAAGTTTTGTGAATTTTCGACCGAAGATTTCAAATTTAATTTGGTTAATGATTCATCCATTGAATACCAGAAACTAATTTGACAAAAATTCTGGTTTATATGTGTCAACCTTACTC
This sequence comes from Candidatus Shapirobacteria bacterium, assembly GCA_026395315.1. Lineage (GTDB taxonomy): Bacteria > Patescibacteriota > Microgenomatia > UBA12405 > UBA12405 > JAPLYY01. The sequence goes on from JAPLYY010000002.1 coordinate 3,290, forward strand.
CATGGGACTCCTGTAACATTATAACTTTGAAGAGCAATTAGCGCTTCAGTACTAACCTCTTCACCAAGAGTGTCGTTATAAAAAACATAATTCTTTGTTCTCTGTTCTCGAATTGCCGCTATATCATTAAATGAGAATATGGCCGAGGAGATTGGATCTCTGCGAGGATAATTAATAGCTTTAATTAATCTCTCTGGCAGAGATTGAGACGCAGAAACGATAAAATCAATGTTATGATCA
>JAPLYY010000024.1 GCA_026395315.1 Candidatus Shapirobacteria bacterium
CATCGCTATCTGTTGATGATGTTGCGAGTATGATTTCAAACCTCTAATTCTTCGAGAGTAAACAGTTTACCAAAATCGAACACTTCGGGAGTCCTTACCTTGTTATATAAACTGGAATATGGTAGGAATTGATAAAGTAGGTTTTAATGGAGTCAATGGTTCAATGCATTCACTCGGCGGTAGCCGAGCAAAAATCGCGCGCGCAAAAAATAAAAAATATTAGCGAGGCCGAAGGCCGAGCGAAGATGGCGCGGCGAGTGGCCGGCCGCACTCGCCGCGCCTACCTTTGTTTGAAATCAGTTCGAATTTTTTCGAAAACACTCACCAACTGGTACTGAAGCAGTACCAAAGTGGTGTTTTAGTCCTAAATACGGGGCTAATCTGGGGGTTCCAGAAGTTAAATCTGAGTAGGTTGGCATACCATCAAAAATGAGTCCGAAAAAGGCTGCTCGTTTGAGTGGATTAGCCGTATCTATCAACAATTCTTCGAGGTGTTCCAGAAAGTATCCAATGCGCTCCATGACGTTCTCCATATTAATGGTATAGATTTCCTTGGTTTTTTCTTTCTTCTCATGCTCCAGTTGTTCTATATCCGCCTCGGCTTTTAATAGATCTGCCTCCATATATTTAATAGCAACCTCTGATGATAAAAACTTTATTTTATCGGCAGATGCCTGGGCTGATGCTTTTAGCTCCATAATTTTTTTATCAATTATCGATCCGTCCTGTATTTTGCTACCCACTCGTTCGTTCCATTTTGCTACAACATATTTTTTCAGATTGTCGATATATTCCTGATCAAACTTTAAGTTTCTAACGAAATCTTCGACCGTCTGCTCTAGCTCTTTAGAAGAGACTCGGAAATAGTGTCCGCGCTTGTTGCAATGATAGGCTGGGTAATATGTTCCTAAATGACCTCGCGAGGCACTACCAAATAAGGGTTTATGACATTCGGGACACATAATGACGCGCTTGTATGGAAATTTTGGATTGTTAATAAGTTTCTTGGTCATCCAATCCGGCAATTTTTTCTTCCAGAGTTTTACATCGTCACCAGTTTGAGATAACACCAGTTTACCCTTATTGGCTTTATTAAAAGTATCAATAGATATTAATCCTTCGAATTTGCCTTTGACGACTTGGCCCTCTGTCCATTTTTCATTATTTATACCGGCAAATATGGGATTTTGGATATAGCGCCAAAATTGTTTAATTCTTAGAGGTTTACTGCCTCGTTGTCCGATTACTTTTGTCCGATCGTTCGGGTCACGGACAAATTGTTTTCTCGATTTATAACCCATCCGGTTAATCTCATCGACTATTTCCTGGTCAGACATAGTGCCCTGGCAACGTAGATCAAACATTTTTATAATCCATTGAGACTCTTCCGGATTGGGTTTAAGAATAACTCGTTTGCCATGGGGCGTCTCTATTTTCTCATTCACATATCCAAATGGCGGTTGTCTGACCCGATATCCCATACGGACATATCTGATTTCTGCTCCGATCATACGGGTCATGATATCCCGCATTTCATCTTTAGCTCGTTCTGCCTCAAGAATCTCTGACTTTTTCGTCGGACTATAAACACTCCATTTATACGAAATATTAAGATGTTCGAGAGTATTTACATCTTTGCTCCCAATAATGCCATAAATATCAACTAACTGAACCTTATGGTTTTCCAGCTGCATTTTAAGATGGTCGTATAAGTAAGAGCCACCACGGGTAAAACGATCGATGGATTTAATAATAAATAGCTGAATGTTATTCTTCGGATTTTTACAGTAATCGATTGCCTCCTGAACCGGCTGTTCTTCTTTGGAGGCAGACTCCATGAAGATAAAGAACTTCTTAACTTTGATATTACGTGCCAAAGCAAACCGTTCTATCTGTTCCTTTTGGGCTTCCGGAGAATCACCTTCTAATCCTTGTTTAAGGGATGAAATACGTATTGCCGCGACTGCATTTTCTTGAACAGATGTTGGGTTCATAGGTTGTTAGTTGTTTTAATATTCTCTTTTTCGATAATTCGATCGACGATGAGGTTGGCGATTATTTTTAGTCTCTCTTCTACGGATAATTGAGGACCATTTTGAGGTAAATTCTTCGATTCTTTTGCTTCTACTCTTATTCGTTTCATAGCAGGTATTTATTACAAACTATCACTATAGTGATAGTATAGCAAATACAATGCCGGTGTCAAGCTCTTTTCCTCAACTAAAACCCTTTGCGAAAACCTTGCCTCTGGAGTATCATTCGAGCAACATCGAATATGGTTACTAGATGATGTTAGCTGCCCAAACACGGACAGCTATGTGGAAAAATAATATTGTTCTCAAAATCTTCCAGAAAGAATTTGTTTCTTACAGTCATTCTTTAAGTCCGTATTTTCTGTCTTTTTCTCATTTCATTGTTGTCTATCTGCCTTTTCTTATTTGGCTTGTTGTTGCGCTAACTATTTTCTGGATTTGTTACATCTCAGTTAGACTCTACCTGTTTTGGAAAGAATCAAACAAACCGGTCACGATATTTGAAGTAGTTCCTCCCACATTAACCGAACAGAGTTCGTTCACGACAACTCAACTGTTTACTTCTGTTCATGGGTTACTACGCCAGCGATCTTGGATACTCCGTTTATTCGATGTCACAAAGTCGTATGCTTTTGAAATTGTTTCAACAAAAGAAAAAGGTATTTGTTATATCCTGCGGGTTTCTGCTGATGATGCTCAAATCATCAAGAAAAATTTATTAGCATATTTACCTGGTATTCAGATCAAAGAAACGAATGACTATTTTAAAGACAATTGTGATCAAGGCCATGTCATTGATATCCATTTAACCAGACATTTCGCTTTCCCACTTAAAAAACAAGACAACCTTGAAGAATACGATCCGATTGCCTATATCACCGGATCAATGACTAAACTGGTTGATGATGAAATGGTAGCTGTACAAACGATTGTATCGCCTATAAATAGGTCAACGGCGCACGTTATTGGACGGCTTCGGTCGCTTTTCCTCGGGGACAAAGATGTTCTTTCTGAATTACAAACGACTAATCCGTTAGGCTCTTTTTTGGTACCGATTATCCATTTGCTTCTGCAAATCTTATTATTTCCATTGGGCTTATTAATCTGGATAGTTACAGTTGGTCGGGAAGGGCCAATCCTGCCAATTATGTCCTTAAAAGGTCAATTACCGGATAGCACTTACAGGGATATTGTTGAAACTCAAATCAAGCAAAAGATAGATCAACAATTGTTTACCGTTTCTTTACGGTTACTCACGGTTTCTAGTTCTTACTCAAACAAATCAAAAATTGAAAAAGGTTTTATTGCCGCGTTGTCTCCATTTACTAATGCAGGGTATCAATCACTTAGACCCAAAAGATATATCAAAATCAAAGCAGTAAACAAGATACTGCTTTGGCTCTATCAACATAGATTATTGGGTCTCAGTGGCAATTTGACGCTCTCTATGTCTGAGTTATCCGATCTCTATCATTTCCCCTATACCAGTACCACTAAAACCGAGAATCTTTCAAAATTACACAGCAAAGAATTACCAGCACCGTTATCCCTGAAACAAAAAACTGAGTGTGATCTGTATTTTGCCAAAAATACGTATGGAGGAACGGAAACGAAAATTGGATTAACGGTTGATGAACGCCGCCGCCATGTCTATATCTTGGGTGCTACCGGTACAGGAAAATCCACAATGCTTCTGTCTATGATCCAGCAGGACATCGAGCACAATAAAGGGTTATGTGTGATCGATCCGCACGGAGATTTAATCGAACAGGTCTTATCGGTTATTCCTAAATCGCACATTCCTGATGTGGTCTACTTTAACCCTGATGATATAAGTTTCCCGATGGGAATTAATTTATTAGAGTTAACCCCAGGCTTGAATCCTGAAAACGCGGTCAGAGAACAGGAGTTTATTGCTGAAAGCATTATTTCAATTTTTCAAAAAATCTACACCGATAAATACTCAGGCCCGAGAATGGAATATATTTTGAGAAACACAATACATACTGCTTTTACTATTCCGGACGCAACACTCTTTACCATTTACAAACTTCTCATTAATACAGGCTTTAGAAAATCAGTGGTACGAAACTTAACCGACGAAAATCTTAAGGACTTTTGGAAGTATGAGTTTGCTAAAGCCGGAGATTATCAAAAAGTTAAAATGATTTCGCCGATTACCAACAAGATTGGTCGTTTCCTATTTTCTCCAACTGCCAAACGGATTCTCGAACAGGGAAAATCCACCATTAATTTCGACACTATTCTTAATGACGGGAAAATACTTCTTTGCAATCTTTCGAAGGGCAAGATCGGAGAGGATAATTCCAGTGTCTTTGGAGTCCTCATTATGGCCAAGGTTCAGTTGGCTTCCTTAAAACGTGCCAGGATGAAGCAAGAAGAACGCAGGGATTTCTATTTATATGTTGACGAGTTCCAAAACTTTGCCACTCCGGCATTTGCTCAAATTCTGTCCGAGGCCCGTAAGTATCGACTTGATGCCATATTAGCTCACCAAACAACTTCACAAATTGAAGACAACTCACTGGTAAATGTAACTCTGGCTAATACGGGTACAGTAATCTGTTTCCGAACGGCTAATCCTGAAGATGAGCGGATGATATTGCCGCAATTTAGGCCATATATTGAACAGGGAGAAATTGCCAGCTTGCCCTCGTATCGTTTCTATATACGGCTTGGAGCTATGAATCCGGAAGAGCCGTTCTCAGGCATTACCGTTCCTGTTCATATCGAATACAGTCAAAAACGGATAGATGAAGTCATTGAGTCTTCGCGCCATTTATATGCCAGGGAATGGAAAGAGGAATCTCCTAATACACCACCAATTAAAAGTGAGAAAAAAACAGCTTCACATTCAACAAGCCTCTTACCTTAGTAATGAAATATAAGACAGTTTATACTACAATCGATTTATGTCAGAAGTAGATTCCCCAATAAAGTTAGAACCTGTCTTTTTTGGTAAGGGAGAAGCGGCTTCTCATCTACATCTTTCAAATACACAACGGGAAGCGGTCAAGGCTATTACCCTGGGTATTACTGAAGTAGATGAAGCGGTGAGAGCCCAAGCAGTTCCTGATATCATTAATACTCTTGAAAATGGTCATCCACTCAACCGCTTAATTACAGACCCTGAAGGTAAAACGATTGGCTATATTGCCTGCGAAGATTTTGTTCCTCAAGAAGCATATATAAAATACCTCGGAACAACAAGGAATTCAGGTCGAAGTCTACTTGAGGAAATACCTGCTTTCTTAAATTTTGCAAAAGATCATGGATACAAGAAACTTAATTTTCATGGTTGGAATGACCGATTAAATCATGTAATGGAACACTACGGTTTTAAAAATACTCGGACTGATGCAATGGGAGGACATAATATAAATTATTATGAACGGTCACTACTTTCCCATAAAGGGAAACCGCTAGATGAGGGGCAATTTGAAAAAGAATACCAAAAGGTCATGAATATGGTTGAACCTGAGGAACGAAGTAAAAAGGAACGGGAAATTACTCGTGTGTTTCAGGAAGTAAGCGGCAGGCTTACAAGTTATGAAAAAACATTACCGAGAGAGAAACAAAGATTTGAATTTGGTCAGCGTCAGCAGGATATTTTAAAACTGAAACTCGCGCGCCATTTTCAAAACAGCGAAACCATTGACGCAAACACCCTCTATGACGCCATCATTGAAAGTCCAAAATTTATTGATAATGACAAAGGTTCCCTGAAGCACTTATTTGAAGTTCATGAAGTGAAGACGTTACAAAAACTTGCCGAAGCACGCAAAAAATTGGCTGAAAGATCGGGAGATCAAAGTTTTAACCCGTATGAAAATTTATTTACCACCACATCCGGCAAGTATTATATGGCAAGGCTTTTAAATATGCCCCATTTAGAGCAAGAGTCCGCATATCTGAAACACTGTGTAGGGACAAGTGATTCCTATATTAATCAAATGAAACGGGGAGAAATTGAAATACTTTCTTTTAGAAATGTACCCAAATTTAATCCACTCACCCAGGAGCTTGAAGGTGATACCCCCATTTTTACCATTGAGTATAATCTGAAAACAAATATAATTGAGCAAATTAAAGGCAGAAAAATGAGTGATCGTACAGAGCTGCTTATTTCTCCGAATGATGCTTACTTTAACGATATAATTGATGCATTAAAAACACTGCGGTCAACCAGAACAGATAACGGCAAGTTAAGAAATTTCACCGAGATTTCCCCAAGTGAATTACAAAATATTCATGTTGATGTATATCAGGTCTTTACTGAAAATGGACCTGTTTCCTTTAGAGATTTCGACCCAGATTCTGGAGTGTTTGCCTTAAAGATGGGTAAGATGTCGATTGACGCAACTATGTCTCATGAAGATGTTGCTAAAATTGTCAGACTGACAAAAGGAGTTAGGTGTTTACCAGAAGAAATTGCTCTGGCTCAAGAAGAAGTGTCTGCTCAAACCAAAGTGCTGTATGTCGATAAACTTTCTTCAAGGTTTTTTCAGTGGCTACCTGAAAATGTTGAACATGTCTACGACTCTTTTTCAGAAGGTAAAATTAGTAGAGAGAGTATAGTGGCTGGAGGTATAAGTGCGAAGGTACTGGTAACTGATATGAAACAAAAGGGAATGGAACCAAGCGATTATGCCAAATCAATGATGGAAAATTCGGATTTTGTTACATTAAAGCAATCGGAAAAAATAGACTTAATTCATCTAACGGTTGGTGACATGGGTTTTACTGATATACCAACGACCGATGAACTTTATCAGAGAGCTTTGGAGTTAGGTCTAGAACTTTGCCCACCAGAAGTTGGTCCAGCACTTCGTTTGAAAGATGAAAATCAAGCAATGTGGAGTAGCTATTATATTGGAATGAAGCAAATTTCTGGCTCTGACGGCGGTCCGGACGTGTTCGAGGTCGGACGCGGTGGCGATACCCCGTGGTTGCGTAGCGTTTGGGCCTATCCGGGCTATCACTGGGCTCTCGACCGTGAGTTTGTCTTCCGTCTTCGCAAGTAACTTTGACCCTTTGTTCCTTAGTTCCTCCTTTACTACTTAGGGATTTTGATTCTTTGACTCTTTGTTCTCCTTGTCGCGAAGCGACTCAGTCATAATTTTTTGTGAGAGCTTGTATGTGTTCCCATGACGCAATAAACCCAAATATGAATTTAATGTTTCCAATGAGTTGTTTTGTCGCAGTCTTTTCAACATGTGGTGTTTGGTGGCCGTACGGAGAATTCGATGATGACCAAAATGTACCCAACCTAAAAAATCAATTCCTGAGGCAAGCGTTTTGATAAAGACTTTTTTAGGATGAAGGGAAAGTTTTAAATTTGTTTCTAAATATTCGGAAAGTTTTGGAATAAGTTCTTCTAAGTATATTTTACTTTGACTAAAGATGAGAAAGTCGTCAGCATAGCGCAAATAATATTTCACTTTCAATTTTCTTTTCACAAATTGATCGAATTGATTCATATAAATATTAACGAGAAGCTGACTGGTTAAATTGCCAAGAGGAAGCCCAACACTAAGTTTTCCAACAGTTTCAAAACTATCAATGACTTGTTCCAGAAGCCACATGATATCAGGATCTTTAATGGATTCTTTTAAGATATTTTTGAGAACAGCGTGGTCAACACTGGCAAAAAATTTTCTAATATCACCCTTTAAAATCCAAGTGGTTTTCGTGTTATTTTGAGATGCCTTTCGTCCAAAACTTCTGGCTCTATCCATGGCCTTATATGTGCCCTTACCCATTCTGCAAGAATAGGAATCAAAGATAAATTGACGATCAAAATAAGGATAGAGACTACGGTGAAGAGCATGATGAACGATTCTATCGCGGAGACTTGCCTTGTGAATATCTCTTGGTTTGGGATCGCTTATTTTAAAAGCAAAATAGCCACCATGTCGATATGTTTTGGTAATCAAGTCTTCATAAAGAGAAATCAAATTATCGGAAAAATGTAAGATAAATGTAGCAACATCTTTTCTGTTCTTTTTTCCTCGTAAGAATTCCTGCCATGAGGTTAGTAAATTTTCAAAAGAAACGATATCATTATACCTATGGTTAAAACGCTTTCTTTTAGCAGCGCTTCGATTTTGATTAAAATCAAAGATGGATATTTGCTCTGGACGAGTATTGTTTCTCATATTCCTAAGTGTGCCCGATATACCATTGGTACACGAATTGAAAATAAATTTTTAGATCTTTTGGAACTTTCCTATCACACCTACTTTACAGAGAAAGATAAAAAGATAGAAAAAATTACTGAATGTATCTCAATTCTAGATACCTTAAAATTTTTTATCTATATTTCTTGGGAGGCAAAATTTATTTCTCCTAAAAGTTATGAGTCAATGACGGTTATACTTGATACTGTTGGAAAAATGTTTGGTGGCTGGAAGAAAAGTTTGGAAATTTTAGAGAAGAAAAAAGACACCTCTTAGGCGTACAAAAGAAAGATACTTTCGAAGACGGAAGACAAACTCATTGTCGAGATTCCAGTGATTGTCCGGATTGGCCCAATTGCTATTCAACCACGGGGTGTCGTCATTGCGTTCGACCTTGAACACGTTCGGATTGCCGTCAGAGTCAGTTTTTTGTATGAAGTGCCATCTTTGCCACTGTTCCCGGAAAATGCCGAAGAACTGTATTGTATGTGTGATATAAAATCAACCAGCACTCCACACCAAGTATATTTCTTTAAAAGACAGGACTGTAAATCCTCTGTAGAAAGCCGTAACCATCTGCAATCTCAATTTCCAGCTGTCAGAAAGATCTCGAGAAGCCGTAACCGCTCAATATAATCTATCTAACGAAAGTATAACAGAAACATATTGTGTATTTTGATCAATTATATAGATGATTATCAGACGATTTATGTCCTGGTTGGTTAGGAATTATTAAGTGGTATTTTTGGTTGATATCATCATGGTAATCTTTTACCTACCGGTAGGTAATGAGATATTTTTATTTAGGCCGATAGATAGGGTTATTTATTTTTTACTTTTACTTCTTATTCCTTATATATAAGGGAGAGGAATGATACAATCATTCCAGATTCTGCACCAACACAATACTATGGACAACAATACTCTTACAGACAAACAACTGACTATTCTCAAACTACTATACCGATTTCGATTTTTAACTAGCACTCACATTCAACACTTACTCAATGACAAAACATCACGACTAACAAATTATCATCTTAAAATTTTAACGACTCAAAATTATATAAACAAACACTACACACGAACACTCGGATCAGGCAACCAGCCAGCTATTTATTTTCTCTCGTCAGGAAGTATCAAAGCATTACAAAATATTGAGGGTATAGAATCAAAAACACTCCAGCGTATTTATCGGGAAAAAATCAGATCACCACAATTTATCTCTCATGCCATATTTATTGCCCAATATTATCTTTATCTACAATCTGAATCTGCAAAATCAAAACATACTCTACACTTCTTCACCAAAACAGACTTATTAGCTCACAAATATATTATCCACCCCTTGCCCGACGCCTATTTTGCCCGAGTTGATGAAAAGAAAGAAACCAAACGCTATTTTGTCGAAGTTATCGACGAGGGCGCGCCACGGTTTGCCTTAAGAAAAAGAATTGAGCAATATACCGACTATATCGACAACGGCACATTTGAAAAGGTAACTAAACACCCATTCCCGACAATCCTCTTAATCTGTCCAACCGTTGGAGTACAAATATACTTAAAAAAATATCTTGCCAAAATGTACGAAGAATCTTCCCTTGATCAAATAGAAATCTTCATTACCACCAAAGAAGGGGCATTCTTGGGCCAGTGGGAAAAAGTAAACCCAGAGGAATAGTAGATCGCCAATACTATTCTCTATTATTGGAATTACACTTCATTTACGGCTTTACTAATATCACCGGTGTCATACCTTAATTTGCTTAAGGAAACATCGGCTCTACCTACAGTGTTTGTTGATAAGCCAATTATTTTTATATCTGGATTGGTTGATCGAATAGCTTCAACGATTTCTCGGCCATCTGTGCCTGAATGGTCGTCACCAGATAAATTTCCATCTACAATCGCTACTTGAATACCGTCTTGCACAAAACTCGTAATTGAAGCCAATGCGTCTTCTTTTGTTTGTGCCAATCGCTTGAGACTGTGGCCGCCTTTTTCTAAATCATCACTAATAAATTCCTGCCAATCTGGATCATCCTCAGCTACAAAAACACTTGCGTTTTCAGGTGCCATATTCCTCCTTTTTTGAACAATTAAGAAGGAGGTTACTCTCTCTCTGAAAGTCAAGTTTTGGGCGTCACAACAAGCTTTTTCATACATAAAACAGCCTCAGATTTTTGAGACCTGAGGCTGTTTGAGACTGACTTACTTTTTCGTTTGCGGTATTACCTCGCTGATTCGTTTTTCTCCAAAATATCTGTCTCGCTCAATACCGATTCCAAACTTTCCGCGATAACTTTGAAGCTCAAACAGTGCAAACGAACCCCACTCATCATTCCAATCGCCGAAGATGGAAACATAGCCAAAAAACTCCTTCGTGATTGGATCAAATTCAGTTGCATACCAGATACCAGCTCCGGCAGGATTAAAAAATTTCGCAATTACCAGAGGATCGCTAACGTTTTCTTGTCTGCCCACCTTTCCAAATCTTTTTAATAGTTCTTTAGTTAACAGTTGCATTATTTATTCACCCCCTTTCTTTTTGCTGCTTCCGGAAAATTAATGTATTTGGAAGCATGCCCATGCTTCCAATACTTGGATGTCTTCAAAGCGGGGTGAGGTTTGCAAGGGCAAGCGAAGCACAGTTTATTGGAGTGAAACGGAAACCCTTGCCAAACGAGGGGCAAGACCCCTAAATATCAAATTATTTAAAAAAGTGATTAGGACGCGATACATTTCGGACTCTTATACAAAAATATATGAGTCACGAGACAGACAGAACAAGACACATTCTTCCAAAGCTGGGCAAGGGTAATTACAATACCCTGATGAAGCTGATTTCAAATAGTCTTACTTTTAGTGTTTCTGATTGTGCTAAGTTCAGGCTTCATGTATTGGATCATTATTTTAAACATGGCATCAAGTCCACCTGTCATGCTTTTAATCTTCCAAGGAGCACTGTGTATGGTTGGAGGAAGTCTTTTTTATCCTCAGACAAAAAGATAGTTTCTCTGGTTCCCAAATCCACCAGGCCAATTAGAACAAGGCAGATGGTGCTTGATCTAGAACTTCTGGAGTTTATTAAATCAATGAGAGAAGAATATGGAAATCTGTCCAAATATAAAATCAAGCCATTCTTAGATGAATACTCCAAAAAGAACAATCTACCTTTATATGGAACAACCAAAATTGGAGTAATTATTAAAAGAAAACACTTTTTCTTTGAAACTAGATCAAAAAGGAGATTTAAAAGAAAACCCTTTATAGTGAGGCTAAAAAGATCTCCCAAAGAAACTATCCCGGGATATATTGAAATGGACTCTGTAATCATTCAGGTGATTAACAGAAAATATTTCTTTTTAACAGCAATTGATATTGTTACTAAATTTGCTTGGGTAAAAATGACCACAAACCATTCCTCAAGGCAAGCCAAGCTTGCCTTAATTGAATTCAAAGAAAATTACAAATACTGTTTAAGAACAGTCCAAACTGACAATGGATCAGAATTCTTAAGTGAGTTTGATGAGTATTTGCAGGAGATCAAAATCAAACATGAGTTTATCTATCTTAAAAGTCCAAAAATAAATGGTGTGGTTGAGAGATTCAACAGAACCATACAAGAGGAATTTATTCAAAGAAATGATAGTTACATTGATGACAAGTTTAAATTTAATCAAAAACTACAAAATTATCTAATCTGGTACAATACAAAAAGACCACATTACTCACTGGGACAAATTTCCCCCTATGAGTACATGCAAAGATTTACCTTAAAAGTCTGAAATGTACCCGACCTATACAGTGAAAACAAACTGGCACAAAAAAGAAACCTAGATAGCTCGAGTGCAGCACTCACTTTCCCGTTTGTGTCATCGGAATTGGTACAGGAATCTGGAATTCTTTACGGCATCAACAAATCAAATAACTCGCTAGTCATTATTGATCGCTACAGTCTAAACAACGCCAACTCCATTATTTTTGCCCAATCGGGAAGCGGGAAAAGCTATACGGCTAAAGTCGAAATTTTAAGACACTTAATGCAGGGTACCAAGGTTATCATTATCGATCCGGAGCGGGAGTACAAACAATTGGCGGCGAGTGTTAACGGTACCTATATCAAACTTTCGAGTAGTTCCAAAGAAAAAATTAATCCGTTTGAGTATTCCCAACATTCAGTCACTGATGAAAACAATTTGACTGAACATATTCAAGATCTCACTGAGCTTATTTCCCTGATGGTTGGTTCACTAACCTCAGAGGAGCGGGCATCGGTCGACCGGGCTTTGCTTCTAACTTATAAAAAGATCGGTCTGACTACCCGTAAGAATGCGAGATCGAAAAAAGCAGAGTATCCACTCCTGAAAGATTTTTACAAAAATCTCAAAGTCATGAAACATAAAGATCTCTGTGACAGGCTAGAACGGTTTGTCAAAGGTTCACTCTCGACTGTTTTTGATTCTCAAACCAATATTAAACTCGATAACCGTTTAATTGTTTTTGATATTAAGGATCTCAACGAATCCATCCGATCAATCATGATGATGGTCGTGGCCAATTTTGTAAACAACGAAGTCAAACAAAATCCACAAAAGAGAATGTTGGTGATAGATGAGGGCTGGCTCCTTTTGCAAGAACCGGAAAGCGCTAGGTTTATTTCAGGGTTGGTAAGACGTGCAAGAAAATATTATTTAGGAGTCACTATTATTACTCAGCAAGCCAATGACTTTTTGAATCAGGAATACGGAAAAGCTATCGCCAGCCAATCATCCTTAAGAATTCTGATGCGCCAAGATACGACAACAATTAAAAAAGTAGCCAGTGAATTTCATTTATCCGCCTACGAACAGCACTATTTATTAACTTGCGACCGAGGGGAAGCTCTCATTATCGCCGATCAAAATCATGTGGCAGTAAAAGTGGTAGCCTCAGATGAAGAACATCCACTTCTGACCACCGACCCCAGAGAAGTCTACATCTAGCTATGAACCCCAAGGTAATACTCACTCTTTGGTCATTTCGGAAAGAGTTGAAGTTCGTCCTAATAGCTTTTATTGCTGTGTTGATGCTGCCTGTAGTTGCCGTCATTCTTCTTACTCAGGTCGGTATCAATGTTATTTCCAACAAACTGGTTGATCAAAATCCAACGAACCAAGCCATCCAGATTAAAGATCCTGTGACAGGTAAAGTTGTCAAAGAAATCAACCCGACGATTGTTTGGCCAACCAAAGGAGTGATTACCCTCGAATTTGGAGAAATGAGTATTTATCAACCGTTTCATACAGGGATTGATATTGCCGGAAAATTGGATGATCCGGTCAATCCAGCCATGGATGGTACCGTTATTTATGCCGGAGAAATCTTTTGGGGATTTGGAAAACACATCATTATTGATAATGGCAATAACATTCAAACTATCTATGCTCACTTAGACAAGATCTATGTCTACAAGGGTCAGAAGGTCACTACAGACAGTGTAATTGGCGGCCAGGGTGAAACCGGCTGGGCAACAGGTGTTCATCTTCACTTTCAAGTAAACGTTTACGGGATACCAGTCAATCCGAGGGTGTTTTTAGGCGACGGATCTCCTCCTCTGACAGCCTTGAATTAGTGCTTGAAATTGGTATATAATGTATGTATTCTATTTATAGATAGTCCTTAAATAGGTAACAATATGGATACCAAAAACACGATTCTATCTCAAAAAGATTTGGCTTTACTTGAGGCTATAGTCCTTAAGTACGGTCGTGTGGTCACGGTGGCTCAAATACAGGCTGTTATTGGGGAATTTGGGTCAAACGGCGCAATCCGAAAACGGGTAGCCCAAATGAGCAAAGCTGGCTGGCTTATTCGTCTCAAAAAGGGGTTATATCTCGTAGTTACGGATATCAGTTCACTGGGCTTTTCCGACACCTCAGAGCTAGTGATTGCTCAGGCACTCCAGAATGACTCGTACGTCTCGTTTGAGAGTGCTTTACAGCACTACAGCATGTTTGATCAACTTCTAGCCAGGATAGACTCAATTTCAGTTAAAGTGACCAAAACATACAACGTGTTGCAAACTACCTATTCATTTTTGAAAATAAAGGATGATTTGTATTTTGGATATACGGAAGAAACACTTGGTAACCAAAAGGTAAAAATTGCTGAAAAAGAAAAGGCTATTCTCGATATGCTATATTTTCGATCAACTGATTACGTTATAACGCTTACTCTGGAAAAACTAAGAGAATATAAAGACCAATTCGATTTTAAAAAACTTAAAAATTATGCGGCCAAATATTCACTCTCAATGATTCGGAAAGTAGGCTTCTTACTTGACCAAATTGGAATTGATACCTCAGATCTATTATCCCTTAGTGAATCCAGTAAAAAAAGTCACAATAAGTTAACCAAAACCAGTGATCTTTATAGTACAAAATGGCACCTTTACTATGATTCCCACCTTATTGGATAAACAAACATTACAGCTTATTAACCGAAAGTATCTGAAATATTCTCCGGTGGCTGCCGAAAAAGATTATTTTCTCGCTCTTGCGCTAGAAGTACTTGAAGAATCTTCACTTTATAACAAGTTGGTTTTTAAAGGCGGTACGGCGATTCATCATTGCTATCTTTATCTGGGTAGGTTTTCAGAGGATCTCGATTTTACTTCACTGGACAAAAATCTCAAAAGTGAAGATGTTACAGGAATATTTACCCCAATTCACTTTTTTGAGGTGAAGAAAGTTTATACCTCAAAAGCAACTATCAAAATCGAACGGCTAAAATATTCGGGTGTCCTTGATCAACCAAACTCACTAAAATTTGAAATTGATTTTATCCAAAATGTGGTGCTACCACCAAAACAAATGAAATACACCAATGTTTGGGGAGTAGATGTAATGGTTAATGTTATGGATATCCGGGAAATTTTTGCAGAAAAGTTACGAGCAATGAGTGATCGTGCCCGGTACAGAGACTTCTACGATTTTTATTTGATCTCAGAAAAATATAATTTGGATATGGCGGAAACAATAGATCTTGTAAAACAAAAGGAAATTAGAAAACCAATTTCAAAAGAATCTATTTTACATAATTGGAAGGTGGTATCGGAACAAAAGAAGGAAGAAATTAATTTGATTTACTACAGACAAGACGTGTTTGACAACGAACGGGGAATTGAAAAATTGCTTAAAGATTTCAACTTTACGGTGATTGAATAAACACCATAACAATCGAAATATATTATCCAGAAAGCTGACTTCACGTTACTCTTAATCAACAGATAAATAAAAAAGAACTGATGTTCATCTAAATCCGAGTGTGATCTCGATATGATCGTCTCAAAATGAGACGATGTTGATAAATTGACAATAATTCTTCATTTAGTCGAAAAATAGGCGATTAATAGTCGATTGTCAACTTGTGAAAACCTATGGATATTTTTGACATAATGGAGTCTTGGAAAAATTTGTCCTGCACCAAAAAACCTATGATTTTATTCTTTGGCTTTACCCTATTATTAACCGTTTACCCAAAAATCATTGCCTGATTATTGGAAAAACACTTGAAGAATTAGCCGTATCCCTTCTTTTAGTGTTGATGAAAGCCAACAAATCACGGGGAACGGATAGAGAACGGTTTCAGGAAGAAGCATCAAATACTTTGGACTATCTCTATATCATGATTCGGTTGACCAAGGATATACGTCTGATGAGCGTAAAGCAATATACAGCCAGCGCCGAAAAACTCAATGAAATAGGCCGAATGCTGACCGGCTGGATCGGAACCGCAAAAAGTGTATGATAAGAAAAGTGGGAAAGATAAGTCATAACGCAACGTGCTTTCTCCGCGGTGGCAATTGGAATAATGGCGACAACTCCGGGGCATTCGCAGCGAAATTGAATAACGCGCCGGGTGATTCGAACAACAATATTGGCTTTCGTTGCGCCAGCGATCGTATTGTTTTGCTAGGTACCCGCAAAACAAACGCCAGAACGAGTGGTATATGTCTACGGACACATATCCAGGGTTTTATGATCACAGCTGTCTTTTCCTTTCCGAAATTTTTTTGGAAAAACATAATGCCTGTATTTTCATTATTCTCGGCAAGCGGATAATGAAGTAAATGGGTGATAAACAGATTGGGTACGAGAGACAAACCCTGCCCTCAAAGCGGGGTTTGTCTATGTTTGAACAAATTTATGATTTGGAGAGTTTGTGTGCCGCCTTCAAACGGGCACAGTTGGATAATCGCTATAAGCGAAAAATCTGTGCCTTTTGTTTTTCCCTTGAAGAGAATTTATTGCGTTTGAACTGGGAATTGCAACGAGGTTCATATGTGCCAAGCCCTTATACCTATTTTATGCTCCACGACCCAAAAATCCGAGCCATTGCGGCACCGGATTTTCGTGACCGGGTGGTACAACACGCCCTGGTCGACTGTATCCAGCCGATTTTAGAAAAACAATTCATTTATGACTCCTTCGCTTGTAGAGAAGAGAAAGGAACACATTTTGCCGCCCGAAGAGTAAAACGATTTCTTATGGCAGCAAGATCTTTATACGGAAGTCAAACACCAATTTATGTGCTTCAGTGTGATATCAGGAAATTTTTTCAGAGCGTTTCTTGGGATATTCTTCTTGGTATTGTTCAAAATACCATCACCTGTCCGAAAACATTTGCTCTGATTAGAACAATTGTGACTACTCATTACAACGCGTTACCGCCGACAAAGACTGACTCTTGCCAAATGTCTCTCTTTTCGAAAAGTTCAGTCGGAATAGATGCGAGTATTTCCGTGGCAACGCGGACAGGATTACCAATAGGAAACCTCACCAGTCAACTGCTTGCTAATGTTTACCTCAATGAACTGGATCACTTTATCAAAGACAGATTAAGATTACGTTGGTACGCCCGGTATATGGACGACTTCTTGGTAATACATCCCGATCGCGTTTACTTAAAGCAACTCTGTGATCAAATAAACATATTTCTTAAAGACACATTACATCTTTCCTTACATCCGAAAAAATTAACTATCAAAAACGTCTCAGACGGAGTTCCCTTTGTCGGATATCGGATTTTTTATGACCATGTACTGATTCGTGGAAATACGCTTCGTCGAATTGAAAAAAACTACCGCTCAAAAACAAAACAACTGAAAAACGGGCGTTTCACTGAAGAAAAACTGGATCAAACTAAGGCGTCTATTACCGGTCATCTTAAGCACGCTAACAGTTACGGATTAACTAAGAAGATATTTTCAAAATAAATGTATACGGATATCTTGTGTTGTGCGTCTTCATACACTATTATGATATATAGATGAACTGGGTATCGGCCTAGTTTGTTTGCATAGAAAAAAGGATTGATTATGATTATGGTAACAGAGCCTAAAATATCCACTAAGATAGCAATCTTTAAAGGTAAGAAGGTTCGAAAAGTTATCTTCCAAAATCGAATAGATTCAAATAGTTTTTCTCTTACCCCAAATTAACATGAAACCATTATTAAAAAACCTAAAAGCATACCTGTTTGTCCCACGCTGGCACTTGTCACGGTTTCAGTTTAATCTCTTTTCGATTTTATTTTTGTCTATTGGCCTTATTGGCGGAACGTATTTGACGCTTCTTAAAGTTTTTCCTAACGTTTTTGCCATAAACGACACAACTCAAATCTGGACGTTTGACGCCGGACATGCAACTGATTACACCACCGCTTCTACCATCATGACGGTTGATGCCAATGGCGCCCATCCGACAGGCGGCGTAGATGGAGCCAATGAAATCACTAACTCAAGCTTTACGGCAAATAATAACTCCTGGACACTGACGGCCCTGCAAAGCGCTACTAATACTCCGGCTGGCTGGGTAGTTGTTCCGGGAAACAGTAATTTTGTAGCGACCGGCTCGGCGTTTTTGGCCATGAAATATGAAGCAAAATGCGCCAATTCCGCAACCCCCACAGTTGGACTGACCAGTCCGGCGGATACAAGCTACGAGGTTTACCGTGATGACGGAACGGCAACGGCGGCCAATAACTGTACAGCGGCCAACGGCAGGGTGGTAACTTCGCTTGCCTCGGGATATCCAATTACTTATCTTTACCAAACAGAGGCGGCCACTCGCTGCGCAACAGTAACTGTGGGTGGCGCCGCTGCCCACTTAATCACCAATGACGAATGGATGACAATTGCCAATGACGCGGAACAACAGGCTGGTAACTGGACAGGGGCGGCGGTGGGTTCCGGCTATTTATTTGCCGGCCACAATGATAACACTCCGGCTAAGGCCAGGGTTGCCTCAACCACCGATACCGGAAATTACCGCTGCGCCTATACCGATGCCAGTCCGGGCACGGAAGCTCCGAGTGCCTGCCCAACCAAGACTGCCCTTGGTGAATCAGGGCTTGTAGGAAACCAGGTTCGTGTTTTGACATTATCAAACGGCCAACCTATTTGGGATATTGTCTGAAACGTCTGGGAATGGACAAATAATACGGTTCCGGCTAATCTGCAACCAACATCTTGGAACGGAACGACAGATGCGACAACCGGAGATTGGTCCGATTATGCAAGCGGATCATTGCCGAGATATCTCCATAGCTACGTAAGCGGTTCACCGGTAACAAAACTAAAATCAGAACCAACAAGTTCTTCTTACACCCACAATGCTACATACGGTATCGGAAGAATATGGAATTATTCTCTGTCAAGCAGTTCAACGGCTTACGGCTTTCTCCGCGGTGGCGATTGGAATAATATTGGCAACGCCGGAGCGTTCACATTGTATCTGAACATTACGCCTGTCTACCGGAACTACAACCTTGGCTTTCGCTGCGCCAGTGATCCCGTAGCCCTCTCCCAATCTCAGTCCTCTAGCATAGGCCGCGGAGCGGCCGGCGGCGAAGTTTTGGTGGTCCCTGCGGTAGCCGACGCCAAATTTACCCAGAGCATAAATCTGGGTGAAGTTGCCAGTTATGATTTTTCCGCTTATGTCTACGACACCACAAGTAGTGGCGGGGCGGTGAGTGAAACGGTGGCCCAGTTGTATTTCAATGGCGCGGTGGTTAACCCAACCACTTATACAGCGGTAACAGGAGAAACCGGGTGGTATAAGCTGACCGGAACCGTTACTAGCACCAACAGTGCTGTTGAATACGGATTATTTGTCAAAGCCGGAAAAACCGTTCGTGTCGATGACTTTACTTTATCCAAATCCGGAACTGCTTACAGTGTTTTCACCAAAAACGGTTATTTCAAAAACGACGTTTCCTCATGGGATTCGTTTTCAGCCAGTGTTACGAATAACGGCACTAACGGCTCGGTTGTCTACCAACTCTGCACTGATGACTTGGGGGATGCTGCCGCCGTTGGACAAGGAACTGCCTGCCAAGCCCAAAACAAATGGAAATGGTGGAACGGGAGCGCTTGGGTGTATGCCACCAACAGTACCACAGAGGTAAACACTGCCGCCCAATTAACACAAGCAGTGATGCAACACGCCTCGTTGGGAACATCTTCTAAAAAAATCAGTGTTAAGGCAATTTTGAGCTTCGGCGGAGTAGATTACCCCAAAATCGCGACCATTACCCTGGGACTGACCACAGACACGACGCCCCCAACCAATGCCACAGGACTGTACATGAATAACGAAAACGGCGTTACTTGTACCGATACTGATAACTGCTGGACAAAATTGACCGGACCAACATTCTCCTGGACTGCCGGAAGCGACACTCAGTCACCCACTGTCCGATACTGTGTCTATTTGGGTACAGACGCGGCTGGGGAGCCGGCAACGGACAAAGGAAAGCTGGGAACTTCTCCGGTAACCGTTCCTGTCGGCTGGACCTGCCAATTTTTGATTTCTGCCACCTCTTTGGATCTCTCAACTGCCGGATATTTGGCAACTGCACTGTCAAATGCTGACGTATTTACCACTACTGCAAATACTTACTATTTGAAAATAAAGGCTGTTGATAACGGCGGAAATACGTCAACAACCAGTCTTTCTATGAAATTTAGGTATGACGGAACCGCACCAACTAATGTAACCTCGATTAATCCGGCGTCGGGAAATTTTTCTAATGTCAGCGATATGAATTTTTCCTGGCCGGTTTCTCCCGCGATAGCAGCTTCCATTGATAACGAAAGCCAGGTATTAGGCTGGCAGTATCAGATAAACCCAAGTGTGGATACCAACGGCGTTACAACGAGCGCCTGGAAAGGGACAACCCACTCAACAAACTTTAATCTTGACTATATTCCGGCAACAGCTTCTGCATATACATTTGTAACTTCCCGCGATAGCGATGGAAGCTCGGTGGGAGTGGGAAAGGTTAGTTCGGGCACTAACCAGATTTATTTCAGAACGGTTGATAATGTGGGTAATTTTTCCTCAAACGCCACCATCAGAACCGGCTCTATTTCTTTCGGTGGAATTGCGCCGTCATTTATTCAAACAGACTCAGTGACTATTACTCCCGATTCGGCAACAACAAACTCTTACGCCCTTTCCTGGCCCGCGGCAACAGCGACCACAAATAAAACGGTGACTCACTACTATTACATGATTAATGCGTCCCCGCCGACAACCTTAGCTACTTTGCAAGGAAACGCCTCGACTTATATCGATAACGGCACAGCCACAACCGTGGCCGTTCGCGCCCTGCCAAATGTTAATAAAGGCACAAACACGGTGCGGGTGGTGGCAATAGATAGCGCCACCGTTCCCAATTATTCATCCAGTAATGTTATCAGCGGAACTTTTGTACTGGATTCGGATATCCCGGACAATGTCGGTAACCTGGTTGCCTCAGATTCCTCAATTAAATCTCAATCACAATGGAATGTTACCTTAACCTGGACGGCACCGGTCTATCAGGGAGCGGGAAATCTTACCTATATTGTCAAACGCTCAACCGATAATGTTACCTTTACCCAAGTTGGAACCAGTACCGGCCTTTCCTATGTAGATAACGCCCCTGCCTCTGCCTTGTACTACTACGAGGTTATAACCAAAGACAACACCGCTGACGGCTATTCAAGTGGCACCAACGCGGTTTCCATTACCCCAACGGGTAAATGGACAACCGCCCCAACCCTTGACTCAGGCCCCGATGAAGGATCAATCACCACTATAAAAGCCACAATTTCGTGGTAGACTTCAAGTACCAGCGATTCCAAAGTACAATATGGAACAACGAGTGGCAGTTACAGCGCCGACGAAGTATCCAATTCATCTCAGGTAAGTAGCCACACAGTGAATCTAACCAACCTTAAAGCCGGAACGACATACTATTACAAGGTGAAATGGACGGATGAAGACGGCAACACCGGAACCTCTGACGAGAACAGTTTTACCACCGCTTCGGCACCCACCATTAAGGATGTGACTGCCGGAAGTATCGGTTTATCCTCGACAATTATTCAATATACCGCTAAAGACGCCTCAAAGGTGAAAATTTACTACGGTAAAACCACATCTTTTGGCGGCCTTAAAGAAGTTTCTACCTCTACATCGGAAACAACCTATACCACTCAGCTATCTGACTTAGATGACGGCACTAAATATTACTACAAAATTAACTCTTTTGATTCAGAAGGAGCCGAATACGAGGGAACAATTCTTGATTTTACGACTCTCCCGAGGCCAAAAATCTCCGGCGTACGCCTAGAAACGGTGGCTAATACCGCCCAGACAACTATCCGTGTGACATGGACAACTAATACGGAAGTTTCCTCAATCGTGACTTATTACCCGGAGGGTAATTCTGCCGCTGTCCGCGATGAAGTCAAGGTGACCTTGGAAAAGGGCGCGCATTCACTCATGATCCGGGGTTTATCTACCCAAACCAGATATTTGTTGGTTGTCCGAGGTCGAGACAAGCTAGGCAACGAAGCTATTTCTGATACCCAACGCTTTACAACTGCCACAGATACCCGTCCGCCGACGATCTTAAACCTTAAAGTTATTGGCGGCACAATTTCGCCAGTTGGATTTGCCGCAGGCGACGTTAAAGCTCAGCTGATTATTACCTGGGATACAGATGAACCGGCTACCGGACAGGTTGAATTCGGACAAGGTTCTGGCACCACTTATTCCCAAAAATCGCAGTTTGACGGCAACATGGCCAGTAACCACACCGTTATTTTATCCGGCCTAATACCAAGCCAGGTATACCATCTACATGCGCTGTCTCAGGACGCTTCGGGCAATCCCGCAGTCAGCATTGATTTGGTCACTATCGCGCCCAAAGCAACCCGCTCGGCACTTGATTTGGTAGTCAAAAATTTATCGGAGGCATTTGGGTTTATCGGTTCCATTCAACTGAAATAACTATGATGGAAACAACTAAAACCACGATCATCGAAGTAAAAAACCTTAATAAAACCTTTGAGGTTAAGTCAACACAAATACCGGTGTTGAAAGATATTAACGTGGAGATTAAAAAGGGCGAGTTTATCATTATTACCGGCCCGTCCGGCTGTGGCAAATCCACCCTCTTACATATCCTGTTGGGACTTGAACCGCCAAGTTCGGGCTCTGTTGTCTTTTTGGGTAATAATCTTTACGGTGGCATGACCGAGGATGAACGCACAGAAGTGCGAAAAACCGAAGTCGGCATGGTGTATCAACAACCCAACTGGATTAAGGCTTTAACCGTTTTGGAAAACGTGATGTTTGCCCTCCGGATTAACGGAGAAACGGATGAAGATGCCCGCAAAAAAGCGATTGAGGTTCTGACTATGGTGGGTATGGATAAATGGCAAGATTACATTCCAACCGAGCTATCAAGCGGGCAACAGCAGAAAGTGGCTTTAGGACGGGCTGTTGTCACCAACCCCCAGATTATTATTGCCGATGAACCGACGGGGAACCTCGACTTTAAATCCGGTCAGGAACTGATGGAACTTTTAAAAAAACTGAATAATGAAAACCGAACGATTATCATGGTGACACACGACCTGGAATATCTGACCTTTGCCACCCGGTCGTTTATTATGTTTGACGGCAAAATTGTCGGATCGGCACATGAGCATGAACTGGCGGGAAAGTTGGGCGGTTTCAAAAAATTAATGGCTTCAGTCACCAAACAATGATATGAAAATACTAGTGGTACCAAAAATTAAACAAACATTCAAACAGTCTCTCCGTTCCATTGGCGAGATTGCAAGCTTCTTGATTCTGGTAGTTCTCTATTCATTTTCCTTATTTGTTATAAAAATAAGTCAGAAATGGAAAAAATTGGGTACGGTGACAACACGGTTTGACCGCTGGGTTAAAGGA
Source organism: Candidatus Shapirobacteria bacterium (assembly GCA_026395315.1). Classification (GTDB taxonomy): domain Bacteria; phylum Patescibacteriota; class Microgenomatia; order UBA12405; family UBA12405; genus JAPLYY01. The sequence goes on from JAPLYY010000024.1 coordinate 23,512, forward strand.
CTGGACAAAAAAGACCAGAGCGGCGTCAGCCGTTTGTATCTTATTGAAATTGCCTTCAAAAACATGGCTGCTAAAAAGACCCGAACGATTATTACGATCGGCGGCATGGCCATCGGCATTTCCTTTATTGTATTTCTGGTCTCTGTGGGCTACGGCTTACAGCAATTGGTCGTTTCCCGGGTGGCGCGTTTGGACGAGTTGAAACAAGCAGAGGTTGTCCCGGGACTCTCCAAAGATTTGAGCCTAACCGACGCTACAATCGCAAAATTTAAAGAGATAAATAATGTCACTAATGTTTTGCCCCTTATAGCCGTGGTCGGACGCATCTCCTATCAAAACTCGGTGTCGGATTTAGCTGTTTACGGAGCTACCTCCGATTACCTGAAATTCTCCGCCCTACAACCAGTAAAAGGAACGTTGTTTGAGAGTAACACCATTAGTTTTGACACTTCATCTCTTGGGGCGGTAGCAGGGGCAGAGACGCGTGTCGGAGAAAAGGGTGAGGAAATCGGCGCTATCTCCTACGCCATAGATACTGATACTTGGCTTAAAGTCCGTGAAGGGCCAAGTACCACAGCCAAAATTATTGGCTACACCAAACGCACCGAAGGCCACACAAACGGCACGGAAGTTTGGGGCGATACTTATATCACCGATACCAATGCCGGGAAATCCGGAACGAACGGAAAAGGAGATCCAATGGGCAAGTGGGTAAAAGCAACTTATTTACTTTGGGAAAAGAAGACGTGCACAACAGAAGGAAGCGGCGACTGCGAAAACGGATCGTATATGGTTTTACGGGATAAAGACAATCTTCAATTGCAGCAGGAAGGCTATATGGCAGAAATTTCAATGACTACTACACTTCAGGACCAGGTTACCCAGGTTTTAGGGGTAACAACAGCAAACACCTCGGGTTCCTTGCCGGTTGTGGAGGTGGCTAGTGAGTCTGCGTCGGCGCAAAATCAGGCAATACAAAAAGTGGAAGTTAAAAGTACGGAAAAGAAACAAATTGTGGTTAACCGTTCCGTCCTGCAACTTTTAAATATTCCCGAATCAGAGGCGGTCGGGAAAGAACTGAATCTTTCCATGGTAGTAGTAGGGGAACTTCTGGATGATTCAAACATGCGTATTGAATCGACACCTTTGGCATATTCCATTGTCGGCGTAATCCCCGATGAAGGCACGCCGGTTGTCTATGTGCCATTTATTGATGTCCGGTCTTTGGGGGTTAATAAATTTTCTCAGGCCAAAGTTATTGTCAAAGATAAACAGGATTTGGCCAGCGCTCGCGCCTCAATTGAATCGGCAGGATATGGCACAGTATCGGTTGCCGATACCGTTGCTCAGATTGATACACTATTTGCCAATTTCCGTTTGATTTTATCAATTCTCGGGATGGTGGCGTTATCGGTTGCGGCTTTGGGTATGTTTAACACACTTACGGTGTCACTTCTTGAACGTACACGGGAAGTAGGGCTGATGAAAGCCATGGGTATGAAATCGGATGAAGTTAAATCTCTGTTTTTGACTGAATCAATGATAATGGGACTTTATGGCGGAATTTTAGGACTTATTTTGGGAGTTATTGTTGGGAAAATATTAAGTATTGTTTTGTCCGCTCTCTCTTTGATAAAAGGTGTGGGATTTGTTGATATTTCCTACGTGCCACCTGTCTTTGTTCTGGTGGTTCTTGCGCTTTCCGTACTGGTCGGAATTGCCACCGGCTACTTCCCAGCCAAGCGGGCAACCAGAATTTCCGCCCTCAATGCATTGCGCTACGAATAGGTAAACCTCTATAATACAGTTTGTATGCCTGAGAAAATTGGTAAAAAATTAAAAGAAGCTCGATTAAAACTTGGGTTGAAACAAATTGATGTTGCTAAAAAAGCAGATGTTAGTATAAATTATTATGCCCGCATTGAGCGCGATGAAGAAAATCCGACACTGGAAACTATCAAAAGAATACTCAAAGTCTTGAAAGTAAAATCTTCTAACATTCTGCCGTTTTAATCTTTTTTTAATTTTACCGGATCAATTTTTCCACTTTGTTCATCCTCAACAATTTTGTGAGAGAGTATATGAGCCGCGTCGGCGTTTTCTTCGAGAAATTTGATTGCATCTTCACGGGTAGCGTTTTTGTCTTTGTTTGTCCGTAGGTACCAGAGGATTCCTTCGATATCCTTTTCAGTTATTTGGTAACCAACGTTCTTTGTCATATGGTCGAAGTATAGCACTTTCATATGTACCTCCCGAAATTTAAAAAATTAAACATATCTACGGCGAAGCCGCCGCCTTCAAGGCGGCGCATAATCTCACGGCTATGTATTTGCGATAAGATATTCAAACTGCCCTCCCAGAGGATCGTACGGTCAATGATAGCCAGTTTCCGATGATGATTACCTGTGCAGAGTAAAACCTGTATCCCCATGTCCTCCAGAGCCTCTATTGCGCTTTCAGACTGATCATCGTAACTATCTATGTGTTCTTTAGGGTCACGGGTAACAATAAAGATTTTAACGCCTTTTACATACAGTCTTCTTAAAATCGACCAGAGTGTTTTCATCCGTTCCGAGGTTATGAAAGGGCTTTCGATAATTACTTCCTTTTGGCACTGTTCCAAATCCCTCAAGAAAGCCTTATAAAATGTCTTCTCATCATGAAGAGAGGAGGTAAGGTTATTCATGGTTTACCTCCATATTATCAATAAATACGATTTTTCCGTCTACCTCTGTGATTCCTAATTCCCCGAGCTTATAATATGTCTTGATTACACTCTCGAAAAGAGGTTCCACCGGTGGTACAATTGGCTCACCAAAAGGGAAATCGAGTCGGAAGTGGGGGCAGCGCTGGCTGCGCCCCCCTTCGCAGACAGCGCTGCAAAGGCATAATTCAAATCCGCCGAGAGCCGCCGATTCATTAAAAAGAAGTTCGAGCCGACTTTTTTTACCATGATTGACAAATCATGGCAATTATTTTTTGCGCGCGCGATTTTTTGCGCCTGTAAGGCGCAATTTACGAATTCTCTCATAGGTTCGAGCCAAACAGTTCCGTTTTTCTTAATTTGGGATTTTCTTTCCTCTAACTTTAGTTTTTCGTCAAACAATTCATTCTTCTTCTGTTTGTAAATTCCCGGTTCGATAACCTGATCGAGATAACCGTCAAGAAGCCTATTTAGTTTTACTTCGGATTCTTGGATTTGTCCGTCAAGCTGTTTTTCTTCTACTTCGGCAACTAATTTATCTTTTTCTTCGGCTTGGGTGATCCACTTATCAAAATACGGTTCCCAGCCTTCGTGCAAGCCGCAATCATGAACAATTTTTCTTACTTGTTCTTCTGTATCAGATTCAGAAATATATTTTTGATTACATGGTTTTAGTTTTTTAGTGCAACGATAGTAAATAAAAGTTTGTCCAGTTCCATTTTTATATTTCTTGACGTGTTGTTCTGCGGTGATTGCGGCGCCGCATTCGCCGCAGGTCGCCAGACCTGCAAAGGCGAAATTGTGGCCTTTTTGTCTTGGTCTTTCGATTCTCTCAACTTGTTTTTGGACTTCGTCAAACAGCTTTTTGCTGATAAAAGTTTTGTGAGAACCTTGATAATATTCGTCAGCATATTTGAGAATGCCTAAGTAGAATTTATTTGAAAGCATATTTTTTACTTGGCCAACTTTTACGAGTTTTTCTCCCTCCCGCTTAATTCCAAACTTAAACATAAATTGAGAAATGGCCGTAAATGAAGAATTGCCTTCAGCAAAAAGCTGAAATGATTTTTTGACGATTCGTGATTTTTCTTCGTCAACATCTATTCCCCTCGTTTTGGGATTATTGGAATATCCGTAAGGTGCTTTACTTGGCCAAACTCCGTTACGGAGTTTTTGCCTATTACCTCGTTTGACATTTTCGCTTAGATTATCAACATAATACTTGCTTTGGCCAAAGGCGATTGAAAGCATAAATTTGCCTTGCGGGGTGCTTTCAAACCAAAATGAGGGGAATTTTAAATCAAGGAGTTTGCCGGTATCCAAAAGATAAATTATTTTTCCTCCGTCAATACTGTTTCTAGCCAAACGATCGGGATGCCATGAAAGAATGGCGTTAGCCATTCCTTTCTCGATTTTCCTTAAGACTTCCGCAAATTGCTCTCGCCCAGGAACCTTAGCGGTTTTCGCTTCGGTGATAAATTCGGTGATAGTTAGATTTTCTCGTTTGGCAAACTCCTTGAGTTCGGCAATTTGGGCTTCAATAGACAAAACTTGTTTATCCTTTTCATCTGTGGATTTTCGACAATAGGCAATATATTTGATCATAGTTTTGTTTCTCTTAAAATTTTTTCGTTTTTCTTCATTCTTTTTTACGGCGGCTCTCGGCGGATTTGAATTATGCCTTTGCAGCGCTGTCTGCGAAGGGGGGCGCAGCCAGCGCTGCCCCCACTTCCGACTCGATTTCCCTTTTGGTGAACGTTTTTGAAAAAATTCGAACTCATTTCAAGTCAAACTGTTAGCTTGCCGCTTTGCGGCTCGCTACTCCAGCGCGGCGCCCCCACCCGCCGCGCTTCCGAAAAAGTCGGCTCGAACAGGACAAAATCAGATATGATTTTGTCCAAAGAAAAACGCAAAAATTTTAAAGAACTTTTATATAACTCAAATGGCGCAACCGGTGGTCTCAACAAGAAATTGCTTTCTGTTGTCCGATTGCGCCATTAAAAAAAGCAATTTCTTGAATTGTTGAGACCAATAACAATATACCAAAAACTACAAGTGGAAAACAAGAGGGTTAAATATAGTTCAATTGTCTAAGTTTTGTTGCTGCTCGCGCAGAAATAGCTTGCATTGCTTCAGGAGTGAGAGAATCATATTGGCCTGAAAGTTCACCACAAGACTCAGCAATTGTTTTAGTTATTCTACTGGTGTAACTTTCACCCTTTTTCCCTGATTCATCTCTTGTATCTTCAACAAAAGAAACACCTTCCGCTATTTGATTTGTAAAGAAAGACGATCGGGGTCTTAATGCGTCTTGAGGCAATCTTCCCATTCCGTCTTTTACCACACCAAGCCACTGATCTGAATTTGCCTTTTGCTCAGGAGTTGTTGCTTCAGGCATATATAAATATGCTACACAAGTATCTGTTCTTGTGTATTCTTCAAAATCTTTTCGGAATTTGAATTGCAAACGCATTCCATATTGATCCAGCTGATCAGATATCCTTGCTAGCTTTTCGGCCACTGTTGAACTACCTTCAGGACTTGCGTTAATGTAAAATCTTACCTCTCTAGCATTTGGAGGTCTGGGGGCATTACCCTTGAACCAAACAAAACCAGCTGCTTGATCAGGCTGGCCCCCATCAATCAATTCTTGCTCTGTAATCTGTCTAACTTTAGACGTACTTGCGACACGGTCTCTTAATCTTTGAGGGTTTTCAGAGTCAAATGTTTGGATATACTCATCAACATTAGGGGCATGAAGAGAATCTATTAGCGCTTCTCTCGGCATTCCTGATTTATGAATAACCTCATACATTGATTGAGCCATTTTTGCCAGAATTTGCATATCTGTTTCTGTAGTTTTTGTTTTTTCTCTGTAAACCTGCAATGTCCTTTGTAATGTCGGATCACTAGAAACAACTCTTAAAAAGGACTCAATTTGTTGCTGAAATGCCTGAGTTTTTTCATCAGCTTCTGTGGTTTCCGGTTTTGTTTTTTCTTGTACGGTCTGTTCTGATGCTTTTGGAGTAGATTGCTGATCTTTACCTTCTTGAGCAGGAACGATATTCACGCCTTGTGCTTCCAAGGCGGATTTAATTCTATCAACCGAAACTCCAGCAGCTTTTGCTTCATTAATTACAGTTTGTAACTGAGATTGAGTTAAACTACCCTCTTTTACTTTAGGAATTTGGAGAGAAATTTCAGATAAATATGCCTTTATTCTATCTTCGCCTAAAATATTTTTGCCTGATTCCGGCGCAGTTGTTCCTGTTGCCGATTGAGTAGCTACTTGTTCGCGAGAGACAGCAGTTATCCCAAGTGATTTTAAGTGTTCGCTTATTTTTTCTCTTGGTACTCCCGCAGCTATTGCAGCATCAACTATTTTTTGAACATTTTTCTGTCTGTCCGCAATCGGAACCTCTTGTTTTCCACTAGCACTTGTAATTGCTGACGACAAACCTCTTTCTTGAGCCGGTTGAGGTGAGGTTTCTCCCACTTTTATTGCTGTTGGAGAGATAATTTCGCCACCTACTATGGATGTTTTATCTCTCGCAGCTTCATCATTTAAAAATTGTTCAAAGGGAGTTTTCCCTGTCTCACTTTGAGGTGACTGCTCTCCAGCAATATCTCGTAAAACTTGATCAGGATTGCCATCTTCAACTATTCTCTCGATAATTTTTTGTTCACCTTGGCCAATAGGCTTTTCAGGCGCTTTTGCCTCGGGCGGTTTTAGAGCCGCTGGTTTTTCTGGTTGTTTTATCGTTGGTAATTCTGTAACTGGTCCATCGGCCATATTATTCCTTTAATTTAACTTCTTTATTAGCAGCTTTCTTTAATAAAACATTTGCTTCTTCAATTTTTCCTTGTTTCAAAAGGATTCCTACATGATTAACGACAGCGTTTTTTACTTTTTCATCATAATCTCTGGAAACTTCTAAAACTACTGGTACTAATTCTGAAAAATGGTCATCGAAGTTTTGAACCACATCATGAATTTGATTTAATGTCATGTGGGGATGGAGGGAACTTAATATATACCTTGCTAGTTCCCTCGCTCGGTTGGCATCCATTTGATGAGCCTTTAGACCATCTTCAATAATTTGCAATATTTCAAGCTCTATTTTTTTGCGATATTCCTCATTGTCCATATTTACAGTATATCAAAATTGGGGTTTATTTTTTATGGCCAAAATAGTGGAAATTGGCCAATGGTTTTTGGTATCATATAGGGAGTTTCCGTGTCCACGCACGGGCGGGTGGGGCAAGGACACTATAAATTCCTTCCTTGCTCGAACGAAGTGAGAGAAAAAATCGCGCGCGCAAAAAATAACGGAAGCGCGGTGGGTGGGGGCGCCGCGCTGGAGTAGCGAGCCGCAAAGCGGCAAGCTAACAGTTTGACTTGAAATGAGTTCGAATTTTTTCAAAAACGTTCACAAATCAACATTTCAAGGCTATAGTGCTTTGCTCGTTTTCTTCGAGAGTCGATTTTAAGGCTAAAAAAGTTCCATACCCAGTGAGCGGAATCTATGAGCTTAGACATGAATAAAGAGAGATAAAGTCCCTTATATATTATTGAAGATAATTTTTCTAAGTGATAATATGCATTCATATGGGTGAAAAAATTGGACCAAGTATTTTTGACGAACATAAACCAGTCGAACCATATCGCCCCAGCACTTTTTTGATGGGTGATTTCTATTTGACCCCTCAAGAGAGGTCTGTGTATAGAGTGTTTGGAAGATTTTTCAAGAAAATGAAGGCATTGGAAGAAAAAGATCCAGAGCAGCCAGTTGCTCCACCTACGGGCCAGGAAAATTCTGAATAAAGATTTCTTTTCGTTGTAGTGCTGGTTTGTAAATTTGGTCATTTTCTGTCTCCTCAGTATCAATGACTACAATTTTCCCGTTATAGTAGGTGAAACCAAGCTCTTTCAATCTTTCGTAGGTTTTGAAAATACTCTCGAGTAGGTGTTCCACCTGTGGTACAGTGAGCTCACATTTTTATTTTTTTTGTTAAACTAATTTATGTTCCTGCTTTTATTTTTCACTTTGTTTTTCACTCAACCTTCAATCGCTCAAGAACCAACCACCATCGATCAATTTACTCAATTTAAAAACAACTATACCTTCCAATATAATCAATATTTAACTGCCTATTCCAAATATCTCGAAAAAAAGGATGTCAATACTAAATATGGTTCCGTTACCACCGAAGCCGACAAGCTCGCCACCGCCAAAGATGCCATTAATGCCCGTAATTTAGCCCTAAAAACCTATCTTCAGGCTCTCCGGGTTTATCTAGACAAATATAAATCAGCCGATCCGGCCACCACCGATAAGTTCCAAACCGAGCTTCAAAATTGGGAAAATTGGTTTAATGAACAATTATTAATCGTTCCCAATTTTAATAACGCCAATGACCTCAATAATTGGGTAAAAGATTTTATAATCAAATATATTGACATCCAGCAATCCATCTATTCTGCCCTGGTTTACAATCAAATCAATCACCAAAAATATACCCTTGGTTTACTTAATTCTCTCATCGACACCGCTAAAGCTGATCCTAATATTAAACCGGAAAACCAGCTCTGGCTGAATAATTTTACCGTCCGTTCCGATTTAGTGAACACCAGTCTTGAAGAGACTGCCTCACTTACCATCAAAAAACAATACCAAACCAGATTCGATAATTTTTATCCGGATGCCAAATCCGGTCTGAATACTGCCAATAACTACCTCCGTCAAATTTATGACAATCTTAAAATTATTATTGTTAAATCCACCAATCCAGATGGAAACTAACCCGCTATTTCAACCAACGATTACACCTGTCAAACCACTTAACAAAAAAGTTCTGATTTTGATTATCTTATCCGCCATTATTTTCGTTCTCTTACTTGCCAGCCTGTTGGTCACCAGCCTCCGCCAACATCAAAAAATAAATAATCTTAAACCTACACCAACCGGAATTCCTATTACTCCCACTATTGAAGTTAATCAAGCCGTCCCCACCCAATACCAACTACCTCTAAATCAAATTGATACTGAAATCAAAACTCAACTCGAATTTGCTCCACCGGAAATTGACCAGAACATCGGCCAATAATTACTTTCTTGATAAATATCCACCTGTTTCCGTACTAATCGAAATTTCTTCTCCGACTTTAATAAACAATGGCACCAATACCTTGGCTCCGGTATCTAAAACCGCATTTTTCATCGCTGATGTGGCCGTATCGCCCTTAACCGAATTTTCCGCTTCTACCACTGTGCAAATTATCGCCTTGGGCAAAGTTACTCCCACCGGTTTTTCATCATAAAATTTTATCCGGTAAAGCAAACCCGCTTTAATATAAATCTTATCATCACCAATAACCTCCGATGGTACTGCGTATTGTTCAAAAGTTCTCGGTTCAATAAACACATAAGCTGATCCGTCAAAATAAGAATATTCCGCTTCCTGGGTTTCAACCAAAACTTCCTCAATTTTTTCTCCCGATTTATAGGTAAATTCAACTACTCTACCAGTATACAATGATTTCAACTTAGTTTTATAAAAAGCACTGCCTTTCCCCGGGCTGACAAAAGTTATATCCACGACCATATATGGCTCTTCGTGAAAAATTATATACATCCCTCGTTTTAGCTGTGCGGTTGATATCATTCCCATAGGCCCTATTCTATCACTTGTTCCCAATCCCTTCTACCCATAAAAGTATAATTACCCGCATTATACGCCGCAATTTTATCCCAATTAAATACCACTTGCCTCACCAACGGAGTGTTTGGAGCTAACCCGCCTAAACTTTCAAGCTGATTCAATAATTTTATTGTATGTTGCTGATTAAGATTCATTCTTGTCCCTTTTTTCTCCACATAACCCAAAATTAATCTATGACGAATTCCCTCAACCTGTTTTAGTCTTTCAGTTTGATATCTTTTCTCTGCTTCTGGAGTCCGTTGATTAACCATTATATTTTAAACTTTTATCGTTTCTATTGTAACTTACCGCTTTTATTTTTTCAATAGAGTAAAAATTTTTGAAATTGGTTCTTTATTGGTTCTTTTTGGTATTTAGTCCAAAAAAAATCCCAGAGTATGCTTTTTAGAGGAGCCACCCCGGGATCTAAGTTAGTAATATATCAAAATATATAAGCCAAGTCAACATATCTCACCAGTGTGTACCCACCTAGCGCCAGGCAAGATTAAAAACTCCCACTCTCGATTTCCTGGATAAATTGATTTACTCCGTAAGCCCACGAGCCATTTGAATGAGGACAGTATTTTTTCATTATTAGCTCCGGTGTGTTCAAACCCTTATCAAAATAATTCGTCTTCAGATACTCTGCATAGCTCTTCAATGCTAGCTCATAATTATCAAATTTTAACGTTCCGGCTGAATTGATCCCGTAACCCCAGCAATTATGACTATTATCGGGAATTTTTTTACATAAATTCGATTCCTGCTGGGCAATCGCCACTATCCAGTAATAATCAAAACCATATGTTTGCGATAATTGAAAAATCATATCAGAATAGGGAGCCAATGGTGACTTATATTTTTCTAAATATTTTTTAATCAATATCGGTCGGGCATCATCCGTTATCTCGGTCGTCTTAATATCAGCTGCCGCCGAAACTTCAACCGCCGAATTGATGGCCACTTTCTTATTTTCCAACACCGTCAGTTGTGCCTGATCATTTGGTATATTTTTATGGTTTATTAACCATACTTCCAATGATATAAACACAGTTATCGCTAAAGCAAAACCAAAAAACACCCGACTAATTTTGATAATTAAATCTTCCATTTTGTCTCTATTTTCATGATATCATAAGGCCACTATGAAAACTGATAAGTCCTTCACTCTCACTTTTACCTTTACTCCCGCCGAAATTGCTTCTACCAAAACTCAGGTCCTGGCTGAAATCCAAAAAAACTTTAGCCTCAAAGGCTTTCGTCCCGGTAAAGTTCCTCTCGATACTGTCGAAACTAACACCGATCCGGCCCATCTTATCGAACACATTTTAACTGACCTGCTGAATTCTACCTATCCAAAAAAACTTACTGAAAACAAACTTCATCCTATTATTGATCCCAAAATTTCCATTTTAAACCCGCCTCTAGCTCTTGATAAAGACTGGCAAATTAAAGTGGAAAGCTGCGAAATTCCCGAAATCACCATTAATCCTGACTACCAACCGCAAATTAAAGCTGCCAAAACTCAAGATTTAAACAAAATTTTGGACATTTTAATTAAAAATTGCCAAGTTGAACTGCCGCCAATTTTACTTGAGACTGAACTTAACCGTCAGCTGTCCAAACTGGTAGACCAAACCCAGCAAGCCGGGCTTAGCCTTAATGACTATTTAAAATCCAAAAATCTCAATCTTGATCAATACAAAGATCAAGCTAAAATCGATATTCAAAATGAATGGACCATCAATTTAGCCATCAGCCGAATTTCCGTCGACCAAAAATTAGCCCCCACCGAAGTGGAAATTAATCAGTATCTGGAAAAACAACCTCAATTTAAAACTAATCCATCTTTGGCAAATTACATAGTTACTCAACAAAAAGTCATCGATTTTCTCAAAAGTCTGTAATTTTTGTTACCCCGTAACTTATCTTATAATCTAAAGTATTTCTGGTTTTTTGTGCTATAATAGAAGTCAAATGGCAGGTGGTATCGGGGGAAAGCTCGACCCCAAACTTCAAAAATTGCTGAAAAATGGCTTTGGTAGCGAAGTTCTCAAAGACTCCCAAGGGGCTCCTTCTGCTCCAAAACTAGAAACTAAATCAATTTTCAGCCTCAAAGGCATTCTCAATCTCGGTCAAACTGCCGAAATCAGTAAAAGTGCTGATAGCCTCCAAAAATCCGGTGAGAAATTATTTTCCG
>JAPLYY010000106.1 GCA_026395315.1 Candidatus Shapirobacteria bacterium
TAAAAGGTCCCTTCCATAAAGTAAAAAACGAGAGCAAATATAAGTAACCAATGAGCCAATCCCATTTTATTTTTACTCCCTACAACTGACGTCACCAAAACCGTCAGCCAATAACCCAGCCAACAAAACAAACCAATCGAAAACAAACTGAAAAAACTGGTTAAAATCACCGGATCGCTGGTTGAATGTAAAAACGGTTTAACTAAAGTTAAATAAATTGTCCCGGCAGTAGCATAAAAACCAGATGGGTATTCGCTCCACCCCGCCCACGGTTTAAAATTATCAAACACTCCTGAGCCGTAATTTAATTTTCCCGTTTCCGTCATTTTAATAAACATATTAAAATGGGCCATTATATCCACTCCCGAGGTAATTATCGGCAATCGAAACGAATGATTGTAATTCCACAATGTCGGTACAAATGATAAACCCATCACCAAAGCAATTCCTAATGCCAAAATATCCTCCTTTTTGATTAAAACTACTTTTACCCCTGACCTCAAAAATACCGTTATTACCGCCAATATAATCACACCCAGAATTAATAAGTAACCGGAACCGATTGTCTGATTAAGCCAAAAATATACCAGTGACAGGCACTGATTAACCAGTAAGGTGGCCATCAATAGAGACAAAATCAGCCAAATTATTGAGATTTCTTTTCGGCTATGGCGCATAATTCCGGTTTTAAAAATTTAACAATTATTTTATTCCAGGGATAATAATTAAAAAAAGAACCATATTTAAATGATTTAATCATTTTAAATTCTCCTGATATTAACTTAGTGAATTCTACCTCACTCCATTCATAAACATGGGTCGGGTCATTCAGTATTGGGTGAAGAACGAAATTGGCATCATAAGTCGTGATAAACAACGTTCCATTCTTCCTTAGAATCCGTTTAAACTCGCTAAGTAAATTATCAAAATCATGAACTTCAATTACATTGACCGCCAGAATCACATCAAAACTGTTCGCCGGAAATATTAACCTTTCTTTTGACGGATCAATCAATTTAAAATTTATTTCCGGAAATCTTTTTTCAGCTATCTCGATATTGATATCGGCTCCAATTATATCTTCTGTAATTTGGTAAATAAAATGACTATAATCGCCAGCACCACAACCATAATCCAACACCTTCATCCCTTCTTTTATAAAGTTTTCATCTTTTATTTTTTGTAACATCGGATCTTTGCTTTCATCCCTGACCATTTTATAACCGTATCTGTCCTGATGGTAGCCTGAGTAACTCGGATCACTGAATTTACCGATAAAACCGCATCTTCGGCATACTGTTATCTCACCACCGCTCTTGGTCACAAAATAACTATTTTTTTTACACTTTGGACATATCATAATAATCTGATCAAAACACTATTATAAATTCGATATATTGGATTTATTATTTTCCTAATTACCATATTATCTCTCTCGGCGAAACTTAATTTATAACTGAACTTAGTTATCAAATCCTTATCCCTAACCACTCTGGTTTGTTGAACCGCTTTTCTTTTGCTCCTAATTAATTCCAAATTTCTAAACAGGTAACCGTACGATTTGATTTTGGCTAATAGCCAACCGTCAATCATAGAATAGACTGTCAATAATATTTCATTTACCAAAATTAAAGGTGACAAAAGCCATAATGTTTTCGACTCGTAGTTTTCCAACACCATTT
>JAPLYY010000095.1 GCA_026395315.1 Candidatus Shapirobacteria bacterium
TAATTATCTGTTCTCCTAGTTCATATGTGGAGTATTTGTAACTTTCCGCTCTCTCGTTTGGTAGAATTTTATCTAAATCCAGATTATTTTTAGAACACAGGTTTTTTAGAACTTTATCTGGAATAGTGGTTTGTGATTTTGTTTCACTTCTTGTTGGAGCCTGTTCCATATGAGTAGAGTGTATCACGCCGTTTCGGGAAAATAAATGCAGGCCCACGAGGATTCGAACCTCGAATGGAGATTTTGGAGATCCCAGTGATAGCCGTTTCACTATGGGCCTAAGCTTCGGTGGACCCAAGGGGACTCGAACCCCTGACCTCTCGCATGCCATGCGAACGCGCTACCAACTACGCTATGGGCCCTTAAATTTTCAGTTGATTATATACTATATCAGCTAATGATTCTAATATCAGTTGGATTTTTCTGTCATAGTAATCGATTACTAAAACTCCCATATAATCCTTGTTTTGAGTGGGTTTGTTAACGGTTCTCGGATCAATCCTGGCGGGATAAAAATATTTTTTAGATATTTTAGTAACACCATACCAATATTTCTCCAACTTTTTTATGTCCTGATCGGCTCGACATTGGACGGTACAGCGTAACTTTTCTTTCTTGAATTCTTCAAATCTTTTAAGTAGTGCTAAAAAGATAATTATTATTCTAGGATCGGAACTCCCCAATGAAAATGATTTATGTTTGGTTTTTGACTTGGATGCCTCTCCCAGACAAAGCATAGCAAGAGCTATTAAACCAGTGGAGGTTTCTTGAATGTTTTTGGCGATAGGAATATTTTTTTCCTTAATAGTGTCTAGATATCTATTTCGGTGGGTTTTGTTAACTTTCCAAGCAATTTTTTGGGCATGTATTAAATTTGATGCATTTAATTTAGCAATTTTATCTTGATAATCAGGTGGAAGGGATATATTGTGACACCAACCAGATATGGTACTTTTTGGAATTGATATTTTTAAAATACGATTGATATCCGTATAGGTTTTACCGAGTTTTCTTAATTTTTGAACTTTCTTTTTAATATAACCTGTATAGATCATAGTTACATTGTATACTATAGGGGTACGATAAATAAAGTGTTTAAGAAAAATGTAAATGATAAAATGAAAGAAGTGAAAATAGGAATAATTTTGGGATTAATTTTAATTTTGGGAGGGTGGTGGTATTGGTCGGGAAATAATAATAAAGATGTGGTCAGTAGCTACATAAAAAATGTGGAATCGACGGTAGGGGAAGAATTTATACCGACACCAACAGTTACCAGAAAAGTAATTAAGGTGGTTACAGGATAATGGGGTACCGTGGGGGGTGGCACAACAGGTGGATGCACATACTTGGACAATGAAGGTGGGGATGGATAGTAAAATGGGAACGCCAAGCGAAATTTTGGCAGCGTTGAATGTTTACCGACAGAAAAAAGGGTCACAGGCATTAGTTTGGGATGATAATTTAGGTAAATTTGCTCAAGATAGGGCGGATTATCTGGCGACAATTAAGAGTACAGATGGGCACAAAGGTTTTGAGGATTATTTAAAAAATGATGACGGATATGTCAAGTTGGGGTTTAACTGGCTGGGGGAAAATATCAGCTATGGGTATAGGTTGGAAGCGGTCCATATTATTGAATGGATGTATGCCGGGGATAAACCGCACGATGATAATCAGTCGGACCCAAAATGGGATCATGTGGGTATAGGGGTAAAAGACACAGCCACATGTCTTGTTTTTGCGACGGCGAAGAGATGATAAAATCTTTAGAATAATGAATAAAAAATTGATAATCGGAA
>JAPLYY010000105.1 GCA_026395315.1 Candidatus Shapirobacteria bacterium
ATTTGGATCAAAAATAGAGTAATTATCAGTAAAAAGCTTATTTTAAAGAAAATTGGTTTTACTCTAAAACGGGGATTGATGAATATGGCTGCAGAAATGAAAGTAGTGATTGAACAGATTTTGTATATTAACCATTCGCTGGCTTCAATATGGCCGTTGCAGATTAGTATCAGACCGGAGATTATTAAGAGAAATATAATTAAAGTAAAAAATGAGAAGAATATTTTATAAACGGAATTCGGATATTTCGTTTTAGGATTAGTGAGCGATGGCAGAGATGTTCGTTTCTTCTTAACGGAGAGATTGTTCGGTGGTGAATAACGAAAGCATTGAGAGAGAGCTTTACCCGGTTTGGTGTTTAAAAATATATATAGAATCAGTGGAGTGAAGAAAATGAAGCAAAGAGAGGTGATGTTAAGATGTTTAATAAGTGAAATGGCTTTATTTAGAGAATATATGGGAATTTTAGTTTTATTATTTTGTAAATATTTTTTAGTAAAGTCGTATTTGATAATAAAATCATCAGAAAACGGAGAAAGGGTGACGTAGTTTTGGTTGTTACCTAATAGTGATTTGATTTCAATCTCATAAGTTTTTCCTTTAGAGTTAGTAATTTTTGGAAACCCAAAAGGGAAATATTCATTGTTTTGAAATTGATCAACTTTGTATTTGGCGGTGTAAAGCCAATTTTTTTGTCCTTTTTCTTTGAGGCTAAATTGAAGAAAGTCGTCATTGATTTTCTGGTGGGTATTAAACTTGACGGCGATAATGCCCAAAAAGTTGTGTTCGGCTTTAAAAGAAGCTTGAGCGGTGATGTTTTGGTACAAGTCTAAGGGGATAGAGGTTTTGAAGTGTGAATTTTCAATAATAATGGTAGGGCTGTAATCTTGGTAGTCGTTAATCTTTTGGAGCACAAAGCCAGCAAAAAGAAAGAGAAAAAAGATGAAACTAAGTTTTAATCTTTTCGTAAATATGTATCTTTCTTTTTTCATGGAGTAATTTAAATGCTTTGGTTGTCTAAAAATTAAAATCGCAATTTTTTTTCTATTAATTGATACCGAATCTTCCATACATAAAATATCCACTTTCCCGTAATGGTTGAAAAATCAAAATGGGAGAGGTGGTCTATGCCTCTTTTGGTTAGATATATAATTTTTACTACATTAAATAATGTGGGATATTCTTTTGTCCTATTTTTTGGATGTATAGCAAACTTGGATAATTTTTTAAATATGAAATTAGGAATTTCAAAAGTGGCCAGGAGGTACAACAAAATATTATTAAATGTCATTCTAGTATCAAGGTAAGATGAGTTTTTGAAATATCTTTTTAAGACTGGATTTTTTTGGACATAACCATAGAGTTGTGTTTTGGGAAATATTCTTAGCGAGAAGACTGTAAGTGTAAATGGTTTTTTAAGACGATGGATTAATTGTAATGTTTCATATATATCTTTATTACTTTCAATAGGTATATCACTGATAATGTCGTAAGCTGGAGGAATCATTCGATATTTTATGGCAGCGTTAGCTAGAATGGTGGTCGATTCAATTATTTTTTCAATTGTGGTGGGGCGGTTAAAAAATTTCAAGGTATTTTGGGCTCCTGATTGAATTCCCATTCTGGTTCTATTCATTCCGGCTTTAGCCAGAAGTCTGATTTTTTCTTTATCAACCAGATTCGGGTGAAAACCAAAAACAACGAAAGGGAGATCGATTTCTTTTTTATATTTTTGACAGAATTTTTGGATGATTGGTAGTGGAAGAGCAACAAAATTATCATCATAGAAGGCGATTGTTCTGATGTATGGGTGTACTTTAATGGCTTGTTTTATTTCGTTAATTATATGATTAACATTTGGAAATCTTAGCTTGCGATAACCGGGATCTATTTTTATAAACGAATCATTGGCGCAATAGGCACAATTGAAGGGACATCCCAGGGTCCAAAGAGTTCTGTAAAGTAAGCCATTATATGTAGTGTAATCGTATTTATTAAATTGTCTGAATTGGTGTTGTTTAATATCATAGATTGAACAGTCCAGTCCGTTGTAAGGTAAAGGAAATTGGCTGAGTAATTTTGGATCGATGAGAGGTAAACTGGGGTTTTGTTTGATGAAATTTTTTTCTTTAAACCAAAAATTTGGTGTATCTGTGAAATTTTTCCCTTTTAAATATTTTTTGATAAATTGTTTAATGGGTATTTCCCCTTCTCCAACGCAGATGGCGTCAACATATTTTAGAGACTCGTTTGGGTATAAGGTGGGATGAATCCCTCCCCAAATAATATAAGTAGCTGGGTTTATTTTTTTTATGTATTCAGAGATTTTTTCAACATATTTAGATGAAGCAGTCATTGAGGAGAAAGCAATAAGGTCAGAATCAGCTAAATGTTTAGAAATATTGATTAGTTCGTTTTTGTTTAGTGATTTGATTTGACTTGGAAATAGGTGTGATTTTAGAGAATATAGGTTGTCTGTGGGGATAAAGTATATCTCAGTTGCTGATTCGATTTCTTTAATTATCGAGGCGATTCTACGAAAACCTACCGCGCCTATTCCAGATTCAATGGACACTAACTTAATTTTCATTTATTCCGATTCTTAAAAACACTGTTAACGATATATTTGGGGCGTTGTTTAACTTCTTCGAAAATTTTACCAATATATTCCCCTAAAATACTGATACCTAGTAGTTGAATAGAACCGATAAATAAAACGGCGATTAAAATAGTGGTCGTTCCTCTTGGAGCTGAGTCGGGAATGATTAACCTTAGGGCAATTTGAACTACTATAGCAAGTAATGATAAGAGGAAAACAATAAGTGAAAGCATGGTCATAATTTGGAGAGGAACGTAGGAAAAAGAAAAAATACCTTTGGTGGCCCAATTAAAATTTTTGTAAAAATTGTTTGTAGTTTTACCGAACATGCGTTCGGGACGGGTATAAATAATACCGGTTTGTTTAAAACCAACCCAAGCGCGTAAACCGCGAAGAAATCGGTCTCTTTCGGGAAATGTTTTTAGAACATTGACCACCTTCCTGTCAATTATAGAAAAATCTCCAGCATCAAGAGGGATGGAAATATATGAAATTTTGTGAAAAATTCGGTAAAAAAGCTTGTAAGCAATTTGCATAACTAACGGAGCCTCCCTTTTGGTTCTTATCCCGTAAACTACATCAAATCCTTCTTCCCATTTTTTGTAAAATTGTTCAATTAATTCAGGTGGATCCTGAAGATCGCCATCAAGAAAGACAATGGCGTCGCCGGTGGCAATATCCATACCACTGGTAAAAGCCATTTGAGAGCTAAAATTTCGGGAATGGTTGACGGCGATGGTGTGGGGGTCTTTTTCAACAATTTTTTTTAAAATGTTTTCACTATTGTCGGGACTACCGTCATTTACAAAAATAATTTCATAATCAGTCTTAATTTTTTTAAAAATTTTGGAAAGCCGATCATGCATGACGGGAATGGCTTTTTCGTCTCTATAGCAGGCAATAATGGCGGAAATCTTTTTTTGACTCATTTATCTTTTGAGATTTATATACCAGGGTTGATGGCTGTTAATAATTTTGGGGACAATTTTAGAGACTTCGTCAGCGGAATCCGGCCAAACTGAGTTGATATTTTTGAATATTTTCATAACTTTTTTATCTTCTTCAGACCAGTGCGAAAAACCATCATGTTGGTAGTCTTTATCCCGGCCGGCACCGACTAAAATAACAGGAGTTTTCTCATGGTTAATATAGTTTCTGATGGTTTCAAAGGGTCGATAGAGTAAAAATGAGGTGATGGAAAAAACAATGGGAATTTTGTCTTCTAAAGCCAGACCAATTCCAACACCAATTAAGCTTTGTTCGGCGGCACCAACGTTAATAAACCTTTCGGGAAAATCTTGACGAATTTGATCCCACATTCTATAACCTAAGTCACCGGAGACGACAATAATTTTGTTGTTTGTTTTCATGGCCTTATAAACTTCGTCAGCAAATCTTCGGCGTAAATTTTGGTTAAAGTCAATCATTTTAGCAGTTTCATAGCTAATTGATAATCTTCGTCTTTCATAATGTAGTAGTGAGCATCTTGGTCAACTAAAAATGGGAATTGTCCGGAAATTGTTTTGGCAAAAATTATTGTCGGTTTGGCGTAAATTGTTTTAATGGTTTGGGTTATTTGTTTTGGCTGATGGCCGTTGATTTTAATGAGATTAAAACCAAACCCCTTAAGTCGTTTTGCGAGGGTTTTAGCATCTATTGGGCCGTAGGCCCCCCAACCATTGACGGAAACAATTACTTTGAGGTTGGTAATTTTTTGATCATGAATAATTCGAAGTGCTTCCCAGATGCTGCCTTCAGTACATTCACCGTCAGAAATTAGACAATAAACATTTTTCTTTCTGTTGGCTAGGGCTATGCCGACGGCGATGGGTAAACCTTGACCCAGGCTTCCGGTGGAGACATTAATCCCCTTCTTTTCATTCCTGTCCGGATGTACGCCATATTCAGTTAAGTTGGCATTATTTATATATTTGTATTTTTCCAGAACGACATAAAGGGCAGCAGCGGCATGACCATTTGATAAGACAAATTTTTCATTTCTTTTTTTTATTTTGTAGATAGCATCGAGAATATCAATGACACTTAAACTTGAGCCAATATGGGATTGATGAGCATCATTAAGGATGGTCAGGAGTTTTCGACGGAGTTGTTTTTGGTTAGGTGTGAATTTCATTTGGATGGTTTTTGAGCTTCGAGACAAAGATTGCCTAATTGTATCTTAATTTTTTGGTTTAGAATATTGGAATTTGAATTAATTAGTTTTTGTTTTATCTTTTGAGGTAAAGGAAAAAGCCAAAAAAGATGTTTTAAGGATATGGTGTTGTTGGGAGAATATATTTTTTGGATGGTAAACATATTTTTTTTAAAAATATTTCGGATAGTTTTTGGACTATAAAGAAAAGTGTGTTCGATATCGATTATGGGACTTTTTTCTTTAAGTAATTTTGAGGATAAACTGTCGATGTTGTGGTTAAATGACAAAATATAGCCGTTGGGTTTGAGAAGTTGATGACATTCTTTTAAAAATTGATTCGGGGTGGGAACGTGGTCAAAGGTTTGAAAGAAAAAGATAAAGTCAAAGGAATTTTTGGGAAAAAGATTTGGTTTTAGAACGTTAATTTTTATATTTTTTCTGATTTTTGGATCTGATTTATTAACGGCATCAATACTGGGTTCAATGCCATAGACATTTTTATATCCCAGATTATAAATGGCTTTTAGAACAAAGGCATTACCACAACCAATCTCCAGTATTTTCGCATTTTTTGGTAATTTATTGAGTATGGGTTTGACGCTATCAATGTAAGTTATACCCAGATTGTTTATCTCTTGGTCGTAAGTCATTAAACTTTTTTCATAAAGTTTACTTAATTGTCGGATGTCGGCAACCGGATTTGATCGGACCAGACCACATTTTTGGCATTTAACCAGACGATAGTGAATTTTGTCGGGTAATCTCCTGGCGGAAAATATTTTGACGTTTAAATCGGATAACTTAAAATTTTTCTGGTAAAGGATTTCAAAATTTTTATCGCTGTCACAGATAGGACAAAAAACGTTTTTAAGTTTCATCTTGATAAAATTTGTGATTATTTTGAAACCAATCCCAGGTAAGTTTCAAGCCTTGTTCCAGATTAATTTTAGGAGTCCATTTTAATAATCGTCCGGCTTTAGAGACGTCGGCTACCCAGTGGTTGGTATCCCAACTTTTTTTTTCCATACCTCCCCACTTGAATTGGGCGGTTTTGCCAGTAACTTTCACAGCGGTATCAACCACTTCTTTGATGGTTGATTGGATGCCAGTACCAATGTTGAAATATTCACCGGGATTATTTTTTAATTCTTCAATTTTTAAATAAGCATCAACCATGTCATCAACATAAATTTGATCTCTGGCAGTTTCTGGAGCGACTAAATTCATTTCTTTATTAAAGAATAGGGCATTCATTAAAGTGGGGACAAAACGTTTTGGTTCTTCATAAGGACCGTAAACTGAAAAAGGTCTGATAGTGACAATCGGCCGATGTTCTTGTTTGGCGATATGGCTACACAATAAAGTTTGGGCACATTTGGTGACAGCATAGTAGCTAGCCGGTTCGAGAAGGTCAGTTTCTTTCATGGCATTTTTTTTGAGGCCATATTCTGAGGAAGAGCCGGTGTTGACAAACAAATCATAATTAGTAGTGTTGCAGGCTTGGAGCAGATTCCAGGTACCGAGAATATTGGTTTCAATTATTTGGTTGGCGTCTTTTTGATATGAATAGGCGCCGTTGGTGGCCAGATGGTAAATAATGTTCGGTTTTATTTTTTTAATTATTTTGGTCAATTCCGAAACATTGGAAAGATCAGAGTAATGAATGGTAACTTTATCTAATAAATCGGCTATCCGCCAGGTTTTAGATTCATTTCTGAGGATTAAATGAACTGTCTGTTTTTGTTCAGTTAATTTATGTAATAAAACCGAACCGATAAAACCGGAAGCACCGGTGATTAAAAATATTCTTTTATCGCCCATAGTGGTGATTATACATATTAAGGACGCAATTAGAAAAGGGAGGCTGTTATAATAGCTTTATGAAGGTAATAATCTTGTGCGGCGGTCAAGGGACAAGACTGAAGGAAGAAACTGAATTTAAGCCAAAGCCGATGGTGTTGGTGGGGAATAAACCAATGCTTTGGCACATAATGAAGATGTATTCTCACTTTGGTTTTAATGAATTTATTCTAGCTTTAGGTTATAAGGCGGAATACATAAAACAGTTCTTTTTAAATCAAAAAGCATTTACTTCGGATTTTGTTCTAAATACTAAAACATACAAAAAGAAATTTTTTTTGGAGAGCAGAAATGAAGTTGACGATTTTAAAATTACTTTTGTCGATACGGGTTTGGAGACTTTCCCCGGGGAAAGAATTTTGAGGTGCGAGAAATATATACCGGAAGGTGATGAAGATTTTATGGTGACATATGGCGACGGGGTGGCCGATCTTGATATTAGGAAGCTCTTAAAATTTCATAAAAAACAAAAGACGATGGGGACGATAACCGGTATACACCCACGATCAAAGTTTGGAGTGGTGGTGATAAATAGTAAGAGTATTATTAAAGAGTTTACTGAAAAACCAGTTTTAAATGATTGGATTAACGGAGGATTTATGGTTTTTAATAAAAAAGCTTTTTCATATTTTAAAATTGGTGAGGCAGAGCATCCGGGACTGCGGAGATTGGCTAAAGACGGTCAGTTGTCGTTGTATAGACACGAGGGTTTTTGGGCTTGCATGGATACAAATAAAGATTTAAATGATTTTAACAATTGGTGGCAGCAACCTTCTCCACCCTGGAAAGTATGGAAATAGATAATAAATTTAGGGGTAAAAATGTTTTAGTCACCGGGGGAACCGGATTTGTCGGGTCACATTTGGTAGAGGAATTAGTGAGTCTGGGTGCTAAGGTAGTGACTACCTTTGAGTATACTGATCCTCGGTCTTATTTTATGATGAATGGTTTAGATAAAAAAGTAACGATGGCTAACGTTGATGTGGGTCAATTTGATAAAGTGTTTGATTTGGTAACTAAATTTGAAATTGAATATATTTTTCATTTGGCAGCCCAAGCAATTGTGACTACCGCTTACAATAATCCCCGGAGAACTTTGGAGTCAAATATTATGGGAACGACAAATATATTAGAAAGTGCCAGACTTTACCCAATAATAAAAGCAGTGGTGGTAGCATCATCGGATAAGGCTTATGGAAAATTAGAAGCAGGAAAATATACTTATGTTGAAGTTGACCCACTTAAGGGAGATCATCCTTATGATGTATCAAAATCGGCGACCGATTTAATTGCTAATATGTATTTCAAAACTTATAATGTGCCAGAAGTAACAACCCGTTTTGGTAACATATATGGTGAAGGTGATAATAATTTTTCTCGGATAATACCTGGTATTATGAGGTCTTTAATAAAAAAAGAGACTTTAGAAATAAGGAGTGACGGCAAGATGGTAAGGGATTATCTTTATGTCAAAGATGTGGTGAGGGGTTATCTAATGTTGGCTGAAAAGATCGACGAAACAAAGGGCGAAGCGTTTAATTTTGGGTCAAATGATACTTTATCAGTACTGGAATTGATAAAAGAAACGGAAATAGCTCTAAAGAGGAAAATTCCTTATGAGATATTAAATATTGCCAAAAATGAAATCCCCTATCAATCTTTGAGTTATGAAAAGATTAAAAGAATTGGGTGGAAACAAGACGAGACAATAAAAAGTACCGCCAAAAAAGTTTTTGATTGGTATTTAAAATTAGAAAAGTAAATCAGATGTTTAAGATATTAATTAAAATATAATATGAAAACAAAACTGCGCGAGGTATTTAAGGCTTGTCCACTATCAACTAAGCCTTTATTTATTTTGGAGATGGCTAACAACCATATGGGAGATGTCAACCATGGTTTGAAAATTATTAATGAGTTTTATAAGGTGACAAAAAAATATGATTTTAATTTTGCCTTTAAACTGCAATATAGGGACTTAGATACTTTTATCCATCCGGACTATAAAAAAAGGATGGATATAAAATATGTCAAAAGATTTTCCGAAACAAGATTAACCGAAAAGGAATTTTTAAAACTTAAAAAAGAAGCTGAAAGGTTAGGTTACATATCTATATGTACTCCTTTTGATGAGAACTCGGTTGATTTAATCGAAAAGCATAAATATGCAGCCATAAAGGTGGGCAGTCCATCTTTTGGAGATTGGCCATTATTGGAGAAAATTGCAAGCACAGATAAACCGGTGATAATCTCAACCGGCGGTACTAGCCTGGAAGAAATAGACAGAGTGGTATCATTTTTTAGTAACAGAGAAAAAATGTTTGCGATTATGCATTGTGTTGGTGAATACCCTACCAAGGCTGAGGATCTTCAATTAAATCAGATTTCTTTACTAAAAAGTAGGTATCCTGAAGTGGCCATAGGGTTTTCAACACACGAAGAGCCAAATGATTTTTTGCCGGTGCAATTGGCGATTGCCAAAGGAGCTCAGATATTTGAGAGGCATGTAGGGGTAAAAACTGATAAGTATGATATTAACGCTTATTCATCAACGCCGGAACAAGTTGACGAATGGTTGAAAGCGGTGCAAAAGGCTTTAAATGTTGACGGTGTGGTGGGGAAAAGGGCAGGACATAGTGAAAAAGAAATGAGTGATCTGAGACAGTTTCAAAGAGGAGTGTTTGTTAAGAAAGAAATAAAAAAAGGAGAGCTAATCGATCCGAATGATATGTTTTATGCTTTTCCGAATCAACCCGGACAATTGGTAGCTAAGGACGTGTCTAAGTATAAATATTATTATGCTAATAAAGCCATAAAGAAAAATGAAGCTATCATTGAAGTGACGATGGTTGATACCAGAGAAAGGGTGTATGAAATTGTAAAAAGAGTTGACAAGATGTTACAAAAGGCCGGAGTAATATTTCCCAACAGAGTTAATTTAGAGATTTCGCATCATTATTGAATTGTTAAATTTGATAAATTTGGCTTAAGTATGGTGACTTGTGTTAATAGAGAATATTGTAAAAAACTATTGGTAATGTTGCCCGGACAAGTTCATCCAACTCAGTATCACGAGAAAAAAGAAGAAACATTTCATATTCTGTATGGGAAATTTGTGGTTAGATTGGGTGAAAAAAAACATATTTATGGACCCGGAGAGGTAATTACTATTAATCCCGGAGTAAAGCATTGGTTTACCACTGTTAACGGCGGGATAATGGAAGAAATTTCCTCAACACATTTTGTCAATGATTCTTTTTATGTAGATAAAAAGATTGCCTTAAATAAAAATAGGAAGACTTTTGTTAGTCACTGGAGAAATATTTTATAACCGGCAATGAAAGTATTAATAACCGGCGGAAATGGTTTTATTGCCAAAAATTTCAAGGAAAGTTTTTCTGAAAAATATGAAATTTTTGCACCAAGTAGAACTGAGTTGGATTTACTCCAAACTAGACAAGTTGCTGAATATTTAATTAAGAATAAATTTGATGTAGTGATTCATGCAGCCAATTATGATGCAGCTCCAAAACATTCGACAAAGGATCCGCAAAAGGTTTTGGAAAACAATTTAAAAATGTTTTTCAACATTGTCAGAAATGAGAAAAATTACGGTAAAATGATTTTTTTGGGATCTGGAGCTGAATATTGTCGAGAAAACTGGATACCCAAAATGGGGGAAGGATACTTTGATAATGATATTCCTAAAGATCAATACGGGTTATCAAAATACATAATGACTAAATTTGCTTTAAAAAGTCCAAAAACCGTAAACTTACGATTATTTGCGGTTTATGGAAAATACGAAGATTTTCGTGTGAGAGTTATTTCCAATATGTGTTATGAGGCTGTGAAATCAAAATCCATCCATTTGAGAAAAAATTTAAGGTTTGATTTTCTACTAGTTGATGACTTAGTAAAAATCGTCGACTATTTCATTAGTGGAGAGTTTAAAGAGAGAATATTTAATGTTTGTAGCGGTGAAGTGATCGATTTTTTGACGATTGCCAAGGAGATTAGAAGACTTTCTGGAATGGAATTGGAAATTATAATTGAAAACAAAAAAATTTGTGGCGAGTATAGCGGAGATAATAGTAGATTACTCAGGGCAATAGGTGGATTTGAATTTACTTCATGGGGAACGGGTGTAGCTAATTTATTTCATTGGTTTAAAGATCAAAATGAAGACTAGTTTTGAGGTAGAAAGAGATAGAAATATACTGAGAGCAATTAATGTATTGGAATCTAGTATTGAAAATGTGTCGACAACGAAGGGTCATTCTATATCGTTGCTTTCTGTCAAAAAATACCGAATTGAATAATTAAAATTTGGAAGAAAATAAAACTGGTTTTAAAAATAGCATTATAAATGTTTAAAGAAATTAATAAAGGTTTAAAATTTTTACAAAAAGTATATTTAAATGATTAAAAACTGTCGAGTTTGTGGACAAAATTTGTTTGATAAGCCGTTACTGGTATATAAGAATATGCCAAAATCTGCCCAATTTTTACCAACGGAGAAAGATATAAAATGTGAAAAAGGAATAGATCTTCGATTAGGACAATGCAGTTTTTGTGGTTTGATTCAGTTGGCTAATGAGGCAGTGCCATATTATCGAAAAGTGATTCGGACGGGAGGATTATCGTCGGAAATGCTGAAATTTAGAAGAGATCAGTTTGGTGATTTTGTGAAAAGATATAATTTAAAAAATAAAAAGGTGATGGAGGTTGGTTGTGGAAAAGGAGAATATCTGAAATTAATGAGAGAAACGGGGGCTGAGGTTTATGGTATTGAGAATGCCGATGAGTCGGTGGTAGAATGCAAAAAAAATAACCTTGTGGTGAAAAAGGGATTCGTGGAATCTACGGATTATCGGTTTTTTAAAACACCAGTCGAAGCTTTTTTTATTTTGAACTTTTTGGAACATTTACCTGAAATAAACAATGTTTTACGGGGAATTCGGAATAATTTGAATCCTGGTGGTTTGGGATTGATCGAAGTCCCCTATTTTGATCTTGAAAGGAAAATGATTTTTACAGAATTGGTTGCCGACCATTTGTTTTATTTTACCCTAGATTCTTTAAGGTATGTTTTGGAATTTAACGGGTTTGAGATTTTAGAAATGAAAGTAGTCTGGCACGGTTTTATTGTTTCAGTTATTGTTCGTAAAAGAACCCTTGTTGGTTTGGCAAATTTTGAAGAAAATAAGGAAAGACTTGGAAATGAGATCGCACATTTTTTTGCTATGGGAGGGGGAGGAGGTGTGGCGATTTGGGGAGCTAGTCATCAAGCACTAGAAATACTGTCTTTGTATAATTTTAACGATAAAGTTAAATTTGTGATAGATTCAGCGAAATTTAAACAAGGGAAATTTACACCTGCCAGCCATGTACCGATTGTGTCGCCTGAATACTTTGATAGTCATCGAGTAAAAGCGATGCTGATTTTAGCTGCTGGGTATTCCGAAGAAGTGTCTAAGATAATTAGAAACAAGTATGGTAACAAAATCAATTTGGCGTTAATTAAAGATATGGGTTTAGAAATTTTAAAGTGAAACAAAGTAGTTTAGGTATGATTAGTCTGATAATCCCGATATATAATGGTGAAAACTTTATTAGAAATTGTTTTAATAGCGTTTTTCAGCAAACTTATAGTAACTGGGAAATTATTGTGGTAAATGATGGTTCAGTAGATAATACAAAAAAGATATTAGATGAGTATGTGACCAATAAAAAAATTATAATTATTGAATCAAAAAATAATGGTCCTGCAGCGGCAAGAAATTTAGCATTATCAAAAGCTAAAGGCGAATGGATATTTTTTTTAGATATTGATGACTCGCTTGAGAAAAGGGCTTTGGAAATATTAATTGACAACAATAACGAAAATGAATATGACTATATAATTGGCAATTTTATAAGACTTAAGGGTGGTTTTGAAGAGAAGAGGAACGATATTATTTTTAATAAAAAGACTAAATTAACAGTGAAAAACTTAGTAAGCTACG
The DNA here is from genome assembly GCA_026395315.1 of Candidatus Shapirobacteria bacterium. Taxonomy (GTDB): domain Bacteria; phylum Patescibacteriota; class Microgenomatia; order UBA12405; family UBA12405; genus JAPLYY01. The sequence goes on from JAPLYY010000105.1 coordinate 12,623, forward strand.
CGAGGAATTATTTAAAAAGACCGAATAAATATTTACTATTTTCATTTCTATGGGGGAGATTATATCGTAAAGAAATACTTGATAAGTATCATTTGAAATTTTACGAAGATTTGTATACATTTGAAGATTTGACCTTTAATTACGCTTATTTAAAAAGAATTAGGAATGCGTTGTATCTTTCGGAAATAGTTTATCATTACACTATTCACGAAAATTACCAATCGGCAACAATGATTTTTGATGACAAGCCTGAAAGATTGTTCGGTTTTTACAAAGCTTTAGTAAATATAAAGACTTATTTGAAAAAATACATTGGGGAGGGAAAAGCAGAAGCTGAAGTTGGACATGCGGACATATTTTTGACGATTATTCAATTAGTACGATTGTGTGGTCAGATTAATGGTAAGAATTGGAGGGAGATTTATAAATTGGTAGGGAAATTGGTAGATATGAGCATTTTGAGAAGAGATTTGAGATTTTACATACCAATGTCCGGTGATAGTAAGATTGTGCCTTTGCTGATAAGATGGAGGTTGGTTTGGCCATTGATAATAATATGTAAATATAAGGCCTTTAAAAGATATAATAAGGTTGGAGTGAAATTATGAGTTTAAGCAAAAAAATAAACAAAAGGAACGGGGTAGTAATTTTTGGGGCAGGTGTGGTTGGAGAAGTAATTTTTGAAGCATGTAAGATGAAGCATATTTCAGTTGTGGCATTTACTGACAATAATATAAACAAGTGTAGTCAAAAAATTAAAGGCGTTCCGGTAATTTATCCGCCGGAAATTTTAAAGTTTTATCCAAGTGTTAATGTGATTATTTCGGTGTCAGATATTCAGGATGTAGTTAAACAACTTGAGGGTATGGGAATAGTTGATTGGTTGGCAGGAGTAGAAGAAATAAGAAATTTTGATTTTTATCAATATGAATATAGCAAGCCGATAGAATTTGTAGAATATGCAATAAATACGGCAATATTGTGCCAAGATAATTTTCTAACTCCAGACAAAATTTTTTTAAGAAGCGTAGATGTGGTAAATACTGAAAGATGTTCTTTACAATGTCGGGATTGTTCAAACTTGATGAGATATTATAAAAATCCGAAGGATATAAATTTAAATGAAATTATAAAAGACATTGATAGTTTGTGTAAACTGGTCGATGAAATAAATGAATTTCGTGTTATAGGAGGAGAACCGTTTATGAATGCGGAAGCCCATATTTTGATTAAAAGATTGGCAGATGAGCCTAAAGTTAAAAAAGTAGTTATATATACTAACGGAACTATATTGCCAAGACCAGAACAAATAGAGATAATGAGGAATAAAAAAATACTTTTTTTTATAACTGACTATGGTTATTTATCAAGAAGTTTGGTTGCACTTGAAAAGGTTTTAAAAGAAAATAAGATTGCATTTTACATACAAAAGACCCACGATTGGACTGATTGTTCTGTTATCAATAAGCATAATCGCACTATAACTGAGAATGATAGTTTGTTTATAAAATGTTGTTCTAAAAATACTTATACTTTGTTAAAAGGGAAGTTGTACCGTTGTCCTTTTTCTGCTAATGCTGATAATCTAAGGGCTGTGCCAAATTTTGTTGGTGATTATGTTGACATTAGGAGTAGGGGTGTGACTGTTAAAAAGATGAAAAAAATAATGCGGCATTTCCTGTTGGATTTGCCTTTTTTGTCGGCTTGCGATTATTGCAACGGTAGATCTTTTGATGATCCGGAAATTATACCGGCGGTTCAGCAGTTTGACACGAGGGATTATGTGGAGTACTTTGAGAAAGAAAAGATTTAATTTGTTAATATGAATATTAGTGAAGCAATAAAGTCTTTGGAAAAACAAATAAAAGATCCAAAAGTGGGATTGCCCGAGGAAATTTTTCTTTTTGTTAGTCGATTGACTCCATTGGTTAATGTTGATTTGTTGATAAAAGATGAAGATGGGAGAACTTTGTTGTCATGGAGAGATGATGTTCATGGAACTGGTTGGCATATACCTGGTGGAATTGTCAGATTTAAAGAAAAGTTCGAGACTAGAATTTTGAAAGTTGCAGAGAGAGAAATTGGTGTTCCGATTGAATTTGATCCCAAACCTTTGGCCTTTAATCAATTGATATGTAGTAATATTTCAAGGGGACATTTTATATCAGTTTTGTATAAGTGTTTTTTATCAAAAAAATTTTTACCTAAAAATAATGGACTGACAGAAAAAGATCAAGGTTTTATTAAGTGGCATGACAACTGTCCGAAAAATTTAATAAAATCCCACAATGATGTATATAGGAATTATATATAAATGTCTATGAAAAAGTGCAGGGTATGCAAACATGATTTTTTGCCAAATCCAATTTTGGTTTATAAAAATATGCCGGGAATGGCTCAAAATTTTCCGGATAAAAATAGCTTAAAAAGTGATAAGGGAATTGATATGGATATTTATCAATGTAGCGGGTGTGGTTTGGTGCAATTAAACAATGATCCTGTCCCCTATTATAAAGAAGTGATCCGGGCGTCGGGGGTATCTGATGAAATGAAAGATTTTCGAGTAAAACAGTTCAAAAATTTTGTAGAAAAATATTCATT
>JAPLYY010000050.1 GCA_026395315.1 Candidatus Shapirobacteria bacterium
ATATTTTAAACTACCATCTTCGGAAGCATCATCGGCGACTATTATTTCAGCGGCGATATCAGATTTGGCCATAATATCAGGAAGATGCTTTTTAAGTAGATTAACGGTGTTAAAGTTGGTAACTACTACGGAAATTTTCATGTTTAAGAAAGTAGTTTTAAAAATTGACGGCTGAATTCAGCTTTAGAAAAGAGAGCCACCGATTCCAGGGCATTTTGGGAAAATTCAGCGTACATTTTGGGGGTAGCAATCAATAACTTTGTTTTGGCAATTAAATCATCGATACTTTCCCAAAGGAAACCGTTATGATTATCGGTAATTATCTCCGGTAACCCTCCGCGATTGGCAACCAAAGGCACCAAACCTGAGGCCATAGCTTCAGCGACGGTAATGCCAAAATGTTCAGTTTCTTCGGGGTGAAGATTTTGATCAACTCCGAAACCGGCGGCATGCCAATAAATTTTTGATTGGGAATAAAGTGTTTGTAACTCTGAAAAAGGCGGATTAATAACGAATTCGACGGGTAAGTTTTGAGAGATAAATTTTAAATGTTTAAGATAGCTATTCTTGTTGGGATTTTCCAGACTACCTCCGGCCAGAACCAATTTCCATTGAGGATTAGTAATCAGTAATTTGGAAAAAGCTTCAATTAAAACATCTTGTTTTTTAGCATTCATAACATTATCAAAACGACCAACAGAGAGAATAATATTTTTCTGATTAGATTTGGAAAACTTGTCGATATCGACCGGAGGATAAATTACCAGACTGTGCTTGCCGTACAGGCTGTCAATAATCCGGGCGGTAAATTTAGAGTTACAAATAATTTCTTTAAATTGTAATATTTTAAAATAATTAAATATTTTGTCCCTAAAGTTTGGTTTAAAATTGAATGGAACTTGGGCGTGAAGAAGATTGTGTTTGGAAAAAAGCAACGGCAAACTACCATCACTCAGATAAAAAAATAAGTCATAACGTTTAGTTATCTGCAAATTGTTAATTATTTTTTTTAACTTTTTCATAAAAGAGGTTTTCGTTTGACTATTTTTAGCCAATTTGGTTAAGGCCTCATTATCTTCGACTAAATCAATACTCTTTGGTATTAGACCAAAAATATCCGGAGTAAAATTTAAACCATCAAGATTGAGAGAAAAGTGCTCTTTGGCTTTGGTGAGAAGGGATTGGTCGCCATCCCAAAACAGATCGACCTGATAGCCTTGTTTAAGTAAGACCTCAGCGACAGTCAGGATGTAACGTTCACCGCCACCAAGAGTGTCAAGATAGGGATCGTAAATTCCGGCTTTAAGCATTAATCTAATTGTAAACCATAAAAGCGATTAATAATCATTGCCAACTGCCTTTACCGAAACGGTTTAAGTAATAGTCGACTACTCCCCTTTTTTGCCATTTAGACGGTGAGGAAGATAAAAGGTGAAAAGAGTTACGGAAAAGAGCAATTTTAGTCCTAAAAGAAGCATAATGAAAACCAAAAAGAAGACGATTTCTGGTTATAAAATAGTCATGAAGAGACCCTCCCGCTGAGGAAGAACCAGAATTTAGATGCCAAATAACAGATTCAGGGACAAAAGCAGTGTTGAAACCGAGGTGGCGGGCCCGAACACAAAAGTCAGCGTCCTCAAGATAAAGATAATAACGATTATCAAAGCCAGTGAGTTTGGTAAGCAATTGGTGGGAAAATAGCAGACAACAGCCAGTAAGATAATCAGGATTTCTAAGAGGTATGTCATATTGACCAACGTCGATTTCATCGATTCCCCGGTGAGAACAATAGATATTTTGCCAATCGATGAGGCCTCCGGCAAACCAAATAACTTTTCCTAAATTTGCGGGTGAATAAAGATTTTTTTTATATTCAAATCCCGGAGCGAAGTATATTTTTGGTCCGACAAGAGAAACAGTTTTATTTTTCTTTAGATATGAGTGAAGGACGGTTAAAAAATCGGGTTTAACTATAACGTCGTTATTAATCAGCAGATAATAGTCATATTTATTTTTTTTGGCTATTTTTAGGACATAGTTGTTACCTCCAACAAATCCAAGATTGTCATTGGTTTTAAGAAGGGTAAATTGTTTATTATTTAAATAAAGTTTTTCAAATTGAGAGTACGAATTATCAGAAGAGCCATTATCGAGAAGATAAAAATGATAATTGAATTGAGGATGAGTAATTTTTTGGAGCGAATCGATGGTTTTCTTAGTTAATTTGGGCTGGTTCCAATTTAAAACGACAATGGCAATATGATCCATGGTTTAATAATTTTTAGTTAAACGGTTAAAAACTTGTCTAATTTTAATAAAAAGATTTTTAATGGGGTTGTGACTGTATTCATTACGAAAATATTTACTAAACCAATAGCCATATTCATAAATTGATTCCTGACTGCCGGAAACGAATGATTCTTTAACCAGAGCTTTTTCGCTGGCTCCATTTTTTTCCCAAAGACGGATATAAATCAAAGAAATGGCAAAAGCTTGCAACAAGGAAAAGATTAAACCATGAAGACCATCTTTGAAACCTTCAGCAGCAAAAAAACGACTATTAAACTCTTGCGTTGGTTTTAAGAGTAGATCAGACAGTTTAATTTTATAATTTTGGGCTTTTAATTCATCGGCCTGAACACCGGAATAGCGGAGAGCCCGATAGACAAAGTCAGAAACAGTTGGATAATTGCGGTGTCGTAGGGCCAACTTGTTGGAATCTAACAAAGTTAAACCATTACCTTTGGTAGTCGGTTGACTATGGATTTCCCGTTTCCAATTAACACTGTCTTTTTTAAAGAAACGGATGAGATAATCAGGCCACATATTGGAATGACGAAGCCACTTGCCGAAAATAAAATTCATGCGAGGTATTTTGACGAAGTCAATATCGGATCGTGAAGTAATTGATAGTAACTCTTTTTTGAGAGTTTTACGGAGATATTCATCCGGATCGAGTAACAATATCCATTTGCCTGAGGCTTTGGCAAGGCCAATATTACGGGCATGTTCGACGACTTTAGCCGGTTTGATAGTAATAACTTTAGCACCGTATTTTAAAGCTATTTTGGCACTATCATCAGTCGAAGACATGTCAGTGATAATGATTTCATTGGCAAAGTCAGAGATTGATTTGAGGCAATGTTCCAAATTGGCAGCTTCATTCCGAACATTTATAACGACCGAGATTAAGGTAGATTTGGGCATAGTTATAGTTTATCACCGATTAACCCGATAGATGACGGTATCCTGCGAGTGATAAATTTGGGTCAGATAAAGATTAGTAAGATCAAGCTTGGTTTTGGGGATTTGGAGGCCAGTAAGATAGATGTAGTCAATCTGATTATTGACCAGGAAGCCGCGGTCCTGAAAAGTATTTTTCTGATCGAAAAATTTCAGAGAATCAGCCCGGCGGGATTGCCAATTATAACCGGAATTATTGAGATTCATTTCATCGGCTAAAAATAAGTTTTGATGGGTGTAGGCGGCTAAATAAGAATTGGTCTCATAAGCATAAAGAGGAATGGGAGTGTGGGAAATGGTGTCTTTAATATGAGGATCGTAGGGATAGGTCAAAACTATTCCTACCGACTGTTGATCTAAAAAATTAATAGCCGGTAATTCAGCGGAGGGAATGGCAGTTGGCGGAGGATTACCTAAAAAGCCATGATAAGTGTCGATATTTCCGAGAAGTGAGGTGATGACGAAGACAACCAGAAATAAGATCAAAAACCTAGGTTTTAGTTGGGAGACAAATGAAGCAAAAAGTAGATTCAAAAAGAAAAGGGCGTAATAAATAAATTGAATGGTATTCCAAGGTGTGCCTTTTTGGACAATAACTAAAGGTATTATTGAAAGAATAGTTAAAGTAAGAAACAGATTGGTAGTAAACGACGTTTTTGATCTAAATAAGTTCATAAACCCGATGAGTCTCCAGCCAAAATTACCAATAAAAAAGATTAAAGTTCCAGCAATTAAAATCGGATAAAGTTTTAGATTATCTGTCAGACTATAAGTGTTGATAGCTGACGCAATTTTGGGAAAAAATAATTTATCCGGAGAGCTGAACAAGTTCTTAACAAACCATAAAGGGGAAAATTCTATTAGTGAAGATGACATGCTATTGTACTGAGAGAAAAGAAAAAAGGCGAAAGGAAGAGAGATTAACAGATATATTAGAGGTCGATATTTTTTTTGTAATAATGAAAATAAAGAATAGAATCCCCAAATTAAATAACCGGCGACGCCACCGTAAATTTTGGTTATCGGCAAAAGACATAATATTAAAACAGTAAATAGGGTGTTTTTATGATTAAGAATGAATAATAAGATTAAAAAGTAGAAATATAATACCGCCAATATATTTGTTAGAAACTTTTTGACCGATGAGAAAAGATAAAAACAAATATATAAAGGAGGTAATTAAGGGAATAATTTGAAATACTAACAGTGAAGCGGGAATGGAGGTAATTTGGTGTAAATAAAAAATAAGAAGATCGTAAAACGGATGATAATTTTGGAGAGGGGCACCGGAGAAAGACGCCACAGGGATATTGCGCCAACTATGGATGTGATTAATCAATTGGAGATGCCAAATAAGATCGTGGCCGTTTGGACCCCAGAAACCAATGCCAAAATTGTAGTTTAAACCACTGCGGATTAAAGGCAGGGAAAAAATTACCGATCCTAGGATCAGGCTGATCAGCAAAATTATTTTTTGACGACGAGACATCTTATTTCTTGGTAAAACCAGATAATATCAGGCTTTGAAAAGATTAAGTGAAATAGTAAATAAGTGGTTGAACCGACGAATATTTTAAGCACAATACTTGGTAATGGCTGAAGATTTAAGGCGGAGACAGGTAAAAGAATAATAACCATGAGAGCAGAGGCTATTACCGGGCGGCAGATGGCTTTAAAGACGTTTAAACCAAATATTTTATCCGCCAAGAACCAAACAATAAAAGAACTGGAACCGACAATTAAAGTAGCGATGGCAGTGCCTTGGTAGCCGAATTTGAAACTTAATATTGGATAAAAAATCCAAGTTAGGGCGGTCCACATCAACATCAACTTAGTAGTAATGGCAATCTTGCCAACCGCATTAAAAGCATTAGTGATCGGAGTGGTAATGGCGGCAATGGCAGCGTTACCGGCATAGAAATAAAGAGGAAAGATAGCGGGTAACCATTTACTATATTTAGGAATAAGATTAATAAAGTCAGAAGCAACAAAGACAACACCAACCAACATCGGGGTAACAGTTAAGGCGACAAAAAATAAACTGCGAGAAAGAGACCGACGGACTAAGTCTGGATTATGCTGGAGACGGGAAAAAGTAGGAAAAGTTATTTTCATAATGGCGTCCATAAAACTTAGAGGTAGACGTGGTCCTTTTTGGGCCCAGGCGAGAATGCCAAAACTTTCGCGACCAATAATCGAGGCCACTAAAAGATTGGATAAACGGTCTTTAGCGACGGCAATAAAAGAGTTTAGTTGGAAAGGAATGCCGAATTTAAAAAGTTTGACGGCTGACTCACGGGAAAAACTTAGACCGATTGGCCAGGGACTGATTTTATAAATCATGATTAAACCGATGGTACTGCGGATAAAAGTAGCCAGAGCATACGAATAAACTCCAAAACCTAAATAAGCAAATATTACAGCAAAAGTGTAAAACAAAAAGTTTTCGGTAATATCAATGGTGGAAATGGCTTTGAAATTAAGATTTCTTTCCAGTTGAACAGAAGGAATAGTTTTGAGTGAAGCCGCCACAAAAGAGTAACAGAGTGAGACAACGATCCAAAATTCCGCGTTGCCGTAGCTATGACTGCGGGAAACAATTGAATAAATGATCGAAGCAACAATTAATGCTGTAAACACCAGTAATTGTTGAATAATAAAAGTGGTTTGAAGTTCAGCTTTTTTAATGGGAGTTTTTTGTTGGATTAAGGCTGAGGCCAAACCGACATCGGAGAAATAGCCTAAAATACTGACCGATTCAGCCACAATGGCAAACAAGCCGACGTCACCGGCTCCAAGAAGGAGGGTTAAGAGAAAGAATCCCAAAGTAGAGATGCCCTGGATACCAAAATTACGGATGGTTAAAAACAGGACGCTGGCAGTAGTTTTGGTTTTTATCGCCTGAATATCGATTTCCTGGTCCATAAAAGGTAGAGGCAAAAGCCAAAAACTATTAACCAACTAAATAATGAAAGATAATTGGAAAATG
>JAPLYY010000036.1 GCA_026395315.1 Candidatus Shapirobacteria bacterium
AAATGGGTTTATTTAGCTGGTTAAAAGAAGGATTCTTGGGCGGAATACGGTTAACAATGGGTTGAGTGCTTTGTTCGGTTTTGAGAGTGTTTTTGGTGTTGCCTTTATTTCCGGTCATAATCTATTATAACCTATCGTGAGTTTGGGTTTGTTTCACTATCTCTTTTTAAGTTTAAATTTTTATCAGCTTTGTCTAAAAGGTTTTTGAAATAGGTTTTATTTTCTTCTCCCTGTTGCGGCAGTGGAGAGCTACTGATACCAAATCTAAATAATATATTTGGATTTGTCAGACTGACGTCCAACAATCTTTGATTAATTGTTTCCAAAAGTTGATTGGAGTTTAATTGAGGGCAGGTTAACAGGGCAACAAATTCATCACCGTCGAAGTGCTGGCGATGGAGGCCCGTTGCTTCTTCTTCCTGTTGACGAACCAGAATATCCTGGCCATCCCGGAGACGGAAACTGGAGGCAAGTTTTTTAGCACATAATTGAATATATAAATCTCCGGCGTCATGACCACCGTTGGGAGAATCATTTATGGCTTTTAAACCTTTAAGATCAATAAAAACACAGAAAATTTGAGTATCAGTCGGGTAATCTTGAGGATTGAAGTTTTCAATTAATTCTTCAAGAGCAAAACTACTTGGGAGACCAGTTAATTTATCTGTTTTCAAGCGACTAAGTTTTTTTTCGTTTTCGATAGCCTGACGGTGTTCTTTGGCTCTTTTAAGGGTAAGGTTGTGAGTAAGTTGGACGAAATTTGGAGATCTTCTTTCGTTGATTCGATTATCCATGGTTGATTTATAACTGATAGTAGTCGGTCAATACCTAAACCAACGCCGGCACAGGGAGGTGTGCAGCCGTTGGCAATTTCAATATTATTTATATAAAATTCAAACCTATCGCTCGTTTTAACGCTCGTCAAACTATTTTTTGCAGTCCTCGCTACCTTCGGATCGCTGTGGGCTGAAAAAATGTTTGACTCGCTCATGGCGGCTAATGGACTCAAAAAGGCGGGGTAGCCGGTGACAAAAACGCCGCCGGCGGGTAATTTGGGTTCAATTTTGTTGAGAAAAAACTGATTAAAGTCGGGCTCGTTGCCGGGGAGACCGGAGGGTAATTTAAATTCGGAAAAATCGATTTTAATAAACTGGGAAACATATTTTTTAACTGAGTTCATAAGATCAAGGTAGGTTTTGCCGACTTCGTACCATTCGAGCATTAAAAATTCTTTGGTGTGAAGGGGGCCTTCGGCCTCAAGGTCGCGGAAGCAATGGGCGATAGAAAAGCAATTTTTTTTAGATTGAGCTAGATGGTTTTTTAAAACAAATTCGGGTGATGATGGCAAATAAAAATTTTTGGTTTGAAAAGTGTAGAGATTTGGTTCAAGCGGAAGAGAGGTATTTAAATAAGGAACTTCAACTTCATCAAAACCTAAAGACCAAAAATACTGACGGGTAGTTTTTAAGAGTTCTGAAAGTTGCATTGAAATTTTGGGTCGCAACAGCGAGGATTTAATAATAAAAAATTATCAATTATTGTTTTAATCGGGTCGGAAAGGTTACCGATTGATTTAGCCGATTCGCAACAGCCATAAAATTTGCCATCCGATTGAAGTGACAGTACCGAGCAGCCAAAGTTTTTTGGCGGATAGCATCGGTAATTTTGACGGATATCTTTAACCTGATCAGGAGTGAGTGAACCGAGACGGTCGGTCAGATAGGTTTTTGGCAGGCCGAGGACGTCAAAACTATCTTTGCAGGGATAGGAGTCTTTAGTGATCAGAAAAAATATTTCAGTGGGGAAGCCAAGTTTGAGAGCGTGTTCAACAAATTTAACTGATTTATCAAAATTCCCCGGGCCACGGTTGCAGTCGTGAATCTCTTTGGGACCGTCGAAGGAGACGAGAAGCTGGCAATTGTGGGGTTGTTTAATAGCTTTTAACTTGTCAATAGTGCCGTTAGTGATGATGGTGACAAAAATTCCCAGATCATTAAGCCGGTTGACTAAACGGGGGAAATTTCTGAGGGTAAAAACTTCACCGCCACAGAATGTGATTGATTTAAGATTAACGCGACGGCGATAATGACGAATAAAAGCCAAGATCTGTTTGTTTTTGAGGACGTTTTTAGTTTTGCGGGTGTAACAGAATTTACAGTTAAGATTACACGATTCCAGAGGAGAAATGTAGATGTTTTCCAGATCCATTATTTAAGTTTAGTGCTTTCTTTGTGCTCGGTGGTGACGCGGCACCAGGGACAATATTTGTTGAATTTCAACTTATCGGGAGTGTTGACTTTATTTTTTTCAGTTAAATAATTTTGGGCGCCACATTTACCACAGAGAAGGGCGACGAGAATGCGAGGAGTCTTTTTTGATTTAGCCATAGGGGTAGTTTATCAAGTAAACAGGGATCAATCAATCAGTTTATTATCGAAAATTGTTTTGGCAATGGTGTCACTAAAAAATTGTTTGCCATAGTCGGAGGGGTGAAGATGAGTGGTGGTGTCAATCAGAGGTAAAAAACCTTCATTGTTGACGAGACCATTGGTGTAAGCGTCGGCGAGGGGCAGATGAAAATCATTGGCAAACTTGACGGCATTTTTCAGGTATAGTCGGATAGTTTTGGTCCGTTCAAGTTTATCGAGGGCAGTCAAGTGGAGATCTTGAATGCCATTACCAAAGACAACTGAATTGGGGGCGATGGTGGCGGAGATGATAATCTTGGCGGAAGGTAGTTTGGTTTTAATAGTGTCGACGATGGTAGCGAGAAGCTGGGTTTGTTTTTCCAAACCACTGGTGGTATTGCCAAAATTATTGTAGGCAAATGATTCGATAACAATGATATTCGGGTTTTGGGAGGTGACAAAATCGAGGTTGTTAATGGCTTTATCGAGAGTAGTACTACTATAGCCGTAATTCAGAAGATTAAATTTTATGGTGGGAAAATAGTTTTGGAGCGATTTTTTAAGAATATTATTATTAAGTGTCTGGATCATAGAGTCGCCAAAAAGAGCGATGGTGACAACCTGAGTTGAGGTTGAGGCTCCAAGAACTGCCGGGGTAGGTGAAATGGAAACGGTCGGGGTGAACGGGGTGGGGGCGACAGGGCAGTAGGCCTGGAGAAGTTGGTAATAGGTTTGGGCATAAATATGTTTTTTGTCAGGTAAATTCATATCGAAATTGACCATAAATTCATTAAGTTTAGTTTTTTGAATACGAACAAGAGCGTGAGTAATATCTGATGAATAATGGGTTAAAAGTTTATCAAGTTTAAAACCCAGTTTTTCGTTGACTAAAATTCTGGTGTGGTCATTGATATCAAAATTATCACCGATAAGTTGAATGTTCATAATTATTTTTTTTTGACAACAGACTGATGAATTTCCCGGGTTAGATCATTGTTAATTTTGATCAACCGATGAACTTCATCCTGAATTTTTAGTAAAGCTTCGGCATCTTTGTAGGTTTGTTCGGCTTGTTTATCAGAAGCCCGGGCAGCAACTTTTTGACCGACCATAATAATGGAAAGAAGAACCAGCTGTAAAAATGTTTGGGCGATCCATGATATTAAAGTAGCGGTACCTCCCCGGATAGCTGAAGGCAAACTTATTAAGGCAATGACGGCAAAAACATAGGCGCACCACATGGTACCGACAGCACCGGTGATTAATAATGCCAAACGGCCATTAATCCCAAGGTGTTCTTGTTTAGTTAAATGAGGGCCGGATTTTGATCTTTCGGCGATCCAGGGGTGGGGAATATGAGACTCAGGCATGATAAATTAATTATACTCTTTCAAATTGGTCTATTTTAAATCGTGGACGATGAAAAACTGGGAAAATTTTTGGTCGACGGCTAGAATGTGGCCGGAAAGCCAATCGCGGGCAAAGTCGGCGATTTCAGTAGCGTCGTGAAGCTGTTTAACTTTTTGACGAAAAAAGTCATGGGCAGCAATGTGAGTTTGAGCGTCAGGATAGTTGAATTCCTTAAAATATTTTTCTTCAAAGGTCATGTGATCTTCGGCATAGGCAAATAATTCCCGGATAATTTTATTAAGAGAATTTTGATCGGTTTGACCCCGATGAATTAAAAAATCAATTTCGTTGCAGATTTCAAAAAACTTTTGGTGTTGGTGATCAATGGATTTAATACCGACACTATATTTGGCGTCCCAGATAAATTTCATGAGAGGAGTTTAACATAGTAATAAAGCGGAGGGTACAGGGGTCGAACCTGTTAGGGATTGCTCCCACTAGTTTTCAAGACTAGCGCATTACCGTCCTGCCCACCCTCCAAGATAAATGTAGTATACCCTAGCTTAGAAAATTTAGTTGTTGTGACCATTGGTGATGAGGTGGTATGATACGTTAAGTTAAACCAGTTAATAATTAATAAAATAATTGTGAGCGGTGGCCATCAAAAAAGATCAGTTGGAGGGGCGTTTGGGAAAAACGGGAAGGAAAGATTTAGAGGAGGTAGTATTCATCAATCAAATGGTGGTAATGGGGAATTTCAGACCAGGGGACAATTGAATAGAACCGGTTCATCGGCGGGATTAGGAATGAGGACGAGGAGCCAAGAACAGGAGGTTAATGATGAAGAGAGTATTCGTTCCCACAGATCAGTGACAGAGGTAATTAGGGAGAGAAAAGAAAATGAAAAAATTGAAAGAAATAATGAGGCATATAGATTGTTTCATCAGGAGTATAATAATCTGCCAGGATATCTGCAAGAGCAGGTGAGGGCTAGATTGGACAAGATTGGACAAGGAGATCAGCCAACGAGGCCAATAAATGAACCGGTAAAACCAAGACAAGAAGCAAGACCAAGAGAAGATGAACTGGTGGTTTTTACAATGAGAGAATTTGGTGGTGTTGATTATACTAAATTGACTGAATCTGGGAAGAGTTTTGTGCTTCAGCGATGGCAGTTACTGAAAAATCGGTCAGGTGGGGTGTGATGGTAAAGTTTTGAGCCCGGAAAGAAATTCGAATTCTTGACCTTCCCCTTACCAAGGGGATGCTCTACCAACTGAGCTATCCGGGCAATACAGGCTATTTTAGCAAAAAAATATCTACTTGTTGCAAAGGGAGTGTACTCATACTAAACTGGTGTTAGTATGAAACAAAATGTCTATTTAGACTATGCGGCGACAACTCCAGTTGATCCAAGAGTGGTAAAGGCGATGTTGCCTTATTTTGGGAAATATATTGGGAATACGATGTCGTTACACCACCAAGGAACGGAGGCGGCTAGGGCAGTGGAAAAAGTCCGGGAAATCGTAGCTAAAGCTTTAAATGCTGTTCCGGACGAAATTGTGTTTACCGGATCAGCGACAGAAAGTAATAATTTGGCATTGAAAGGATTGGCCGAGGCCAATCCAGCTAAGAAAAAAATAATAATTTCGGGGATTGAGCATGATTGTGTGGAGAAGAGTGCCAGGTGGTTGGGATTGAGAGGTTATAAAATAGTTCGGATTGGAGTGGACAAAGAAGGAATGATAAACTGGGATAATTTAAAAAAAGAAGTTGATAGTGACACTTTGTTGGTGTCAATTATTCATGGCAATAATGAAGTGGGGACGATTCAGGATTTGAAAAAAATCGGAGAATTATGTTCTAAGAATGGGGTTTATTTTCACACCGATGCCTCGCAGAGTTTTGGTAAAGAAGAAATTGATGTGGGGGTGATGAAAATTGATCTGTTAACCGCTTCGTCTCATAAAATTTATGGTCCAAAGGGAGCAGCGGTATTGTATGTGCGAAACGGAATTAAAATTAATCCAATTTTACACGGTGGCGGACATGAAGGCGGGTTAAGATCGTCAACGGTGAACGTACCGGCGATTGTAGGGATGGGAAAAGCAGAACAATGTTAATGTATCTTTTAGCAGAGTGGAGGGAGAATCGATGCTGTTAGAACTAGATGCCAAGGGGATAATGTGTTCAACCGGATCGGCCTGTTCATCTTCCAGCCTAGAACCAAGCCAGGTATTATTGGCAATGGGGTTGACAGCGCCGGAGGCGCATGGATCTTTACGTTTCAGTTTGGGGCGATGGACAACCGATAAAGATATAAATTATGTGTTATCAGTTTTACCAACAGTGGTGAAAAAGATGAGAAAAATTTCACCGTACAAAATATGAGAGGACAATTTAATTATTCCAAGAAAGTTTTAAAACATTTTAGAAACCCTCACAACTTGGGGAGTATTAAACAACCGGATGGGGTAGGTGAGGTGGGAAATATGGCTTGTGGTGATGTGATGAAACTGTATATTAAGGTGGAAGGAAATAACATCAGTGAGATAAAATTTGAAACTTATGGTTGCGCAGCGGCAATTGCTACCAGTTCGGTGATTACCGATTTGGTAAAAGGAAAAACAATTAATGAGGCTTTGGAAATGACCAACAAATCGGTAATTGATTCACTGGACGGATTGCCACCAATAAAAATTCATTGTTCACTGCTATCGGTAGACGCGTTAAATGAAGCAATTTATAATTATTTAGTAAAGAATAAAAAAGAAATTCCGGAAATATTGGCGGCGAGACACAAAAGAATCGAGGTTTTACATAAACATTGATTTTAATCTAAAGTTAGATTTGTACTAGGATTGGGATTAAAAGTAATTAAAGAACAACAAAGTAGTTCATACAGTTACTTAATTACCGAACCAAAAAGGCGAACCTTTGAATGAAACTGACGTGGGTTTTCTGAGAATAATAATAGCAATTGTACCCAATGTTGTAGAAAACAGAGAATCACCGGATGCGGCAAAAGATATAGGGGATTTTTAAAGAAGAATAAAGATAATTGAATGAACTTGAAATTAAATTCGGACTAAGTTATGGTAATATACGTCTTAATATGTTTTACGTATCAACATGTGAAGGTTGTCAACGGGAATTTGTTGGACCGGATAGTGAAGGGTTGATTATTCATGAGTATGAACATTATGTTAATAGTTACAATGACAGTAACGGAGATATCCGACACACATGTTGCAGGTATTCGATAATCATGGAAGAAGACGGATGCAGTGTTAGGTCAAATCCGTCTTATCGTTGTTATAACGATTGGAAATTAATGAGGAGTGGAACTGCCAGACATGTTGGTGATGATGGAAATTTAGAGAATGGGCAGGTGGGGAAGTGGATTAATGTGCCGGAAGATTTAATCAGAAGGTTTGCCGATAAAAAACAGAGGCTGATAAAAAGATACGGATAATCCTGAGCCTGAGGCGGGATTCGGACTCGCGACTTCATCTTTACAAAAGATGCGCTCTACCAACTGAGCTACTCAGGCGATCATGTATTATAGAATAGATAGGTATGAAAAAGAAAATTTTAGTTTTGACGGACACTTTACCCTGGGGACACCGGTCGATTGCCAAGGCGATATATGGTTACTTAAAAACCAAAGAAAAAGAAAATAATTGGCAAGTTGATTATGCTGAAGTTAAGGCGGATACTGGGATCGGTGGGGATTTGTACACTTTGGCATATCGATATTTGCCGGCGAGTAATATGTTGGCTCATAAATTAATGTTAAATGAACAATTACGGGAGGTGGTGGCCAAACTATCAGATATAAATTTACCGAATTTACAAAAGACGGTTAACCGATTTAAACCGGATTTGGTGATTTGTTGTTACTTTTATCACAGCCATTCTTTAGCCGGTTGGAAAAAGAAAGACGCCAGGGCCAATTTTAAATTATGGACGGTGGTAGCTGACCCGTGGACCATTAATCCGGTGTCGTATGTGGAGGGGGCAGATTTACATTTGGTCTATGACGATTATGCGGTAAGGCAGGGAGTTTTGATTGGGATCGAAAAAGAGAAAATATTAAAAACCGGTTGGTGGGTCAGACCGCAAATGTATGAGAAACATAACCGGGAAGAAATGAGGAAAAAATTGGGGTTGATTGATGGCCGACCGTTGGTGTTTGTGGGGGGGGGAAGTTTGGGAACGTATTCATTAACCCGGTTGCTACCGGTATTGATGATGGTCAAAAAACCGGTGGGGGTAATTTTTAATACCGGAACGGATAAAATGGCTTATAATTTGGTAGAAGAGTACATTCGGATTTTTAAACGATTGAGACGGAACGATTTGGTGTGGATAAAAAATATGGGTTGGATTGATAATATGGCCGAAGTATTAAGTGCCTGTGATATAGTTTTTGGTAAAGCCGGACCAAATTTTTTATTTGATGTGGTGGCGGTGGGAAAGCCATTGGTGGCAATTACTCATATCGGCGGACAGGAAGACGGCAATATTGATTTGATTAAAAAGAAACATCTGGGTTGGGTGAGGGAGAAAGGGACGGAGATGACGGACATGTTTTTGGAATTTTTGGATAATCCGGAGATGGTTAAGAAACTGGAAAAACCAATTCAGGAAGAGGCCAGAAATAATCAACGGACAATGAGGGTAGTGGAGAAGAGAATTAAGGAGGAATTAGGGTAAAGTTTATCCCACCGGGAGTATTACTTCAATAGCGGCTTTTCCAACAAGGGAAAAGATGGGAAACTGGTCTTGGGAGCAAAGCTCTTTTGACACTCGTCTCCCTAACTGACTAGGGTTAGCTAGAAAAATCACCCTCTTAAAGATTGCTCCTGGTAGGATGATAAAATTATAACATGATCACTATACCTAAGAAAGTTGAGTATTCGGTTGTATTTATAGCTTATTTGTCGAAAAACAGGCAGGATGTTATATCTTTAACTGAGGCGGCGGAGAAGCTGAATTTACCCTACCGGTTTTTGGGACAATTGGCGGGAAAACTAAAACTGGCCGGATTAATTACCAGTAAAGAAGGCAAAACCGGGGGCTATATTTTGAGTAATGATTGGGAAAATAAAAGTTTGTATGATTTAATTGAGGCACTGGGGGAAAACAAACACTTGGTTAAATGTTTGGGCAGCAATGTTTGCGCCAGAGCGGAAAAATGTCAAATGAGAGGAGTTTGGGGTAGAATAGAGTCCGGTTTTACTACCGAGCTTAAGAAAATAAAATTAAAAGAATTATGAAGATTACCAAAGATACTAATATTGCAGAATTAACAGAAAAATACCCGGAGATTGGGGAAGTTTTGGTTAATGATTACGGGTGGCACTGCGTGGGATGTTTTGGAGCGGAGATGGAAAGTATCGCCGACGGGGCGGCAGTCCATGGAATGGGTAAAGCAGAAACCGAAAAAATGATCAAGACTTTGAACGTGTTAGTGGAGGATATTGAGGCTAATAAGATCAAGTGGTACATCGAATGAGAGAGAGAGTTGGGGTAGGACGGGTGGAAATAGGAGTGATTATAGGTGGAGGAGGGGTTTCATTGGTGCAGTATTTGGTGATGGCAGTATTAATTTTAGAACAAGGAACACCGGAAAAGTTGGAGGACGATGTACCGATACAGTAATTAATTTTGGCGTTGAGAATTTGGGTGCAATCAACGGAGCCAACCGGAGCAGTTTCGTAGGCACGGTTTTGAGTGTTTTGATTTTGTTGAACTAAGAGAACGGCGACCGGAACAGCTAAGACCAATAGAACTATACCTAAGATAAGGGGAATATTAGCTAGACCGTGGTTATATTCTGAAGTCATTAGTTGACAACATTAATTTTTACATAAAGACTGGAACCCCCGTAGTAGATACAATTTGGCGGTGATGTCTGAGTATTACAATTTTTGCCATCGGCGTAGAAATATGAATAATATGTACCAACAGTTTTTGGAGGAGTAACATTTACTAAAGTGTTAAATGCTTCCTGACCGGGGTCAATAACCAGAGACGAAGTGCTGACGGAGTTGTTGGTAATGGTGGCACCATTGTAGGTGTAACTGATGTTGCTACCGGAGGTCCAGAGACTGGTGTAGTAAATTGTATTATCGGTACGGTTGGTGCCAATTATAACTGTTTGGTAATAGCAATTTGGGTCAGAAAGTTTACAGGTAATTTCATTGACCGGATTTGAAAGTTTGAGACTGAAGGCACCGCTGGCAGTTGGGGTGGGGGTGATAGTGGGAGCTCTGGTGGGAACAGATGACGGAGCACGGGTGGGAGTAACAACGCGAACGGTAGGAACAGGGGACGGAGCACGGGTGGGAGCTGAGCAGACACTGTGGCTGGAACAAAAGCTGTAGGCCATATTGACGAGATCGTTCATGTTGTAACAAGTTTTGAGGTTGACATCACCAACAGTTCCGGGATAATTATCAGCACAGGCGAATTTTAAGTAGTAGCTAGAGATAGAACTATTGTTGCATGATGGACCGTAGGTACCGCCATAATAACCACCTCTACAGGCAGTTGTTGGTAGTGGAGTGGGAAGAATTGGAGTGGTGGAACCAACTGAACAATATTGTTTTTGCCAAGAGTTGATAACATCGCAAGGGACGCTTTTAACGGTAGTATCACCTAAAACCTGGGGTGAACCAGTTTGGGTGATGACCCGGTAGCCCTGGAGGGTAGCTAAGGAGAAAAGAGAAATAATCAGTGCCGAAAGTAAAGTTTTACTGGTTTGATTCATGATTAATAATGGAAGATATCAACCACAATGTCAAATGGATCGGAGGAGAACAGACAAGATCAAATTTATGACGGGGGTGATAATCAAGCTAATAATATTGCTG